>NZ_JBSGZP010000909.1:0-2351 GCF_053611065.1 Streptomyces sp. NPDC054840 | reverse complement strand
GCGAGCAGCAGCCGCAGCGCGAAGGCGAGGCGGCGTCGCCGGTCGGCGCCGAGCAGTCGGCCGACGATCAGGTCCCCCAGGAGCATGCCCGCCGAAGCGGCGGCGAGGAGGGTTCCCGCCCGGCCGGGGTCGTAGGAGAGGAACAGGGCCTCGCAGCCGACGATCAGGCCGTTCGGCACCCACAGGTTCAGCAGCAGCGTCCGGCGGCCGGGGTCGGCGAACAGCTCGGCGTTCGTCGTCCAGGTCCTGCGCAGCCCGGGTCGGCGGGTGAGCCGGATCGAGTGTTCCCGGACGGTGGTGGCCACCACCGCCGTCCCGAGGGCGGTCAGGGCCGCGGCGACGGCGAAGACCCCGTACGGGCTCAGGTACCGCAGCAGTACGGCGCCGACCGCGTAGCCGGTGATCACCATGCCGCCGGAGGTGATGTTCATCAGCGAACGGGCGGGCGCATAGGCGGAGCTGGGCACAACCTCGGCGAGCAGCCCCAGTCTGGTGCCGGTGCCCAGGGACTGGAAGAAACCCAGCGTCAGCAGCAGAGCGAACCGGGCCGCGAGCGGCAGCCCCGGAACCGCCTGGGCGGCGATGCCCACCAGCGAGGCGAGTTGGAGCAGGAGGAGGGTCCGGCGGGGCCGTTTCCCGTCCGCGACGGACATCAGCGTCAGCGCGCCGAACACCGTCGCGAACGTGGCGCCGTACATGCTCACGGCCGTCAGGAACGGCGAACCGGTCCGGTGGTTGACCAGCGTGCCGAGCGCGAAGCCGGACAACGTGCTCGCGGCGACGGTGAGGGTGAAGCTGAGGTAGAGGCCGCTGAACTCCTTGTTGCGGAGCAGGACGCGGTAGCCGGTGGTGGTGGTCGGAGGTACGGCAGGACCGGTGGGCCGGTGTGAAGGCATGAAAAAAGCCTCCGGACACATGCACGGGGCACGCACGCCGAAGGCCGACGGGGTCATTCTAGCAGTCCTACCAGGCCAGTTGACGGACACTTGGGATCGCGTGAGCCCTGCCGGAAGCGTATTACCGCAGCGTAGGCGTGTGATCAGGGACTCACGGTCTTGGCCGCAGGCGCTGCGCACGGTAGCGTCACGGCGACATTTCCACATAGCGACGACGGCGAGACGGAAGTCCGGTGTGAATCCGGCATGGTCGCGCCACTGTGTGCTGCGGCGGCATCTCCACGATGGCGACGCGGCGAGTCAGACCCGAGGACCGTCGTCCTGCACCACCGTATGGGACGCGTTGTTCCCCGAGGAGGTTCCATCATGGCCGAGGCTCTCGCTTCCGCTGCCGTATCCACCCCCGTCGGCTCCCTGTCGGCTCCGCTGCCTGTGCGCGCGGTGCTGCCCTGGGCGCTCTTCGCCGGTCTCCTGATGCTCGTCGCCCTGTACTTCGTCGGTGCCGAACAGGGCGCCACGGCCGTGTTCGCCGGTGAAGGCGTGCACGAGTGGGTGCACGACGGTCGTCACCTGCTCGGCTTCCCCTGCCACTGAGAGGCCAGCACATGTACGCCTCCACTGTCAGAGGACTGCTGGTCCGCGGCATGCTCGCGGGCCTGATCGCGGGGCTGTTCGCCTTCGCGGTCGCCTACGTGGTCGGTGAGCCGCCGGTGCGGGGGTCCATCGCCGTGGAAGAGGCCAAGGCCGCCCAGGACGCCGCGGGCGCCCCGAGCGCGCACGCCGGGCACGGCGGTGACGCCGCGTCGGGTGAGGCCGCGGAGGAGGAAGAACTGGTCAGCCGACCGGTTCAGTCGACCCTTGGCCTCGCCACCGGTGTTCTGGTCTACGGGGTCGCGCTGGGCGGCATCGCCTCGCTCGCGTTCTCGTTCGCCCTCGGCCGCGTAGGCGGGTTCAGTCCGCGGGCCACGGCGGCGCTCACCGCGGCGGGTGCCTTCGCCACGGTCTACCTGGTGCCGTTCCTGAAGTACCCGGCCACCCCGCCGGCGGTCGGCAACCCGGACACGATCGGTCAGCGCACCACGCTGTTCTTCCTGATGATCCTGCTCAGCGTGCTGCTCGGCATCGGCGCGATCATCCTCGGGCGGCGGCTGGCACCCCGCCTGGGCAACTGGAACGCGACGCTGACGGCGAGCGCCGGCTTCATCGGCGCCACCGCCCTGGCGTTCGTGTTCCTGCCGGACAACAGCGACGCCGTCCAGCCCGGTTTCCCCGCCGCCCTGCTGTGGGAGTTCCGGGTCGCCTCGCTGGCCGTCCAGCTCGTCCTGTGGGCCGTGTTCGCCGTCGTCTTCGGGGTCCTCGCCCAGCGGCTCCTGGCCGCGCGCACCGAGGGCGCGGAAGCGTCGGCTCCGGCTCAGCGGGAGGCATCCGCGCTCGGCTGACGCCGACCGTGACGCC
>NZ_JBSGZP010000908.1:0-2356 GCF_053611065.1 Streptomyces sp. NPDC054840 | reverse complement strand
CAGCGGCCTGGGGCTGGCCATCGCCCACCGCCTGACCGGCCGTCTCGGCGCCGGCATCCGCGTCGAGGGGCACGGTCCGGAAGGCGGCGCCTGCTTCACCGTCACCCTCCCGTCGGCGCCCGCCCCCACCTGAGCCCGGTGCGCCGGGGGCTCCCGTACATTCCCCGAACAAAGCGCCAACGGCCCCCTTACACACACCGCGCACAGTGGCCCCATGAACACTGAATCGGCCCGGCGGCCAGGTCTCCTCCACCGGAGCGGGCGCTGGTGCGCCCGGCATGCCTGGCGGGTCGTCGCCCTGTGGGTCCTGGCGCTGGTGGGCCTCGGGCTCGCCGACCACGCCTGGGGCGGCACCTACGCGGACAGCTTCTCCCTCCCCGGTACCGGCACCCAGACCGGCGCCGACCTGCTGACGGCCCACACCCCCGGGGCCGGCGGCACGGCCTCCGCCATCGTGATCACGACCGACGAGGGCGCGGTCACCGCTCACCGGGCGGCGATCGACACGGCCGTCGCCAACCTGAGCGGGCTCCCGGACGTCCTGTCGGTGGCCGACCCGCTCACCACCCCCGGAGCCGTCTCCGCGGACGGCGGGACCGCCCAGGTGACCGTCCGCTTCGACGGCAACCCGGCGAGCTTCGACCCCTCCTACCTCGCCGGGGTGGACACCGCCGTCGAGCCGCTACGCGCCGACGACGTCACCGTCGAGTACGGGGCCCCGCTCGGCCAGCTGGCCACTCCCAAGTCCGCCGACCGCGCCTCGGAGGCGATCGGGCTGGCCGTCGCCGTGCTGGTGCTGCTGATCGGCTTCGGCAGCGTCGCCGCCACCGGGCTGCCCCTGGTGACGGCCGTGACCGGCCTGTCCGTGAGCCTGGCCGGCCTCGGACTGCTCGCCGGGCACGTCAGCTTCGCCCAGGCCGCTCCCACCCTGGCCGCGATGATGGGCCTCGGCGTCGGCATCGACTACGCCCTCTTCCTCGCCACCCGCTACCGGGCCCTGCTGCACGCCGGAGCCGAACCCGTCGAGGCGGTCGGCCGTACGGTCGCCACCAGCGGCCGGGCCGTGCTGGTGGCCGCCGCCACGGTGGCCATGGCCCTGGGCGGGTTGTGCGCCTCCGGCGTGGGCTTCATCGGCGCGCTCGGTGTCGCCGCCGGGCTCGGTGTCCTCGTGGCCGGCGCCGCGTCGGTGACGCTGACCCCCGCCCTGCTGGGTCTGCTCGGCCGCCGGATCGACCGCTTCCACGTCCGCCGGCCGGTCGCCGAGCCCGCCGGCGAGGCGGACGTCTGGCACCGCTGGGCCGTCAGGGTGAGCCGCCGCCCGTGGCTCTTCCTGGTCAGCGGCCTGCTCGTACTCGGCGTACTCGCCGTCCCCCTCGCGTCCATGCGGCTCGGCCACGTCGATGCCGGCGCCCAGTCGACCAGCAGGACCGACCGCCGCGCCTACGATCTGATCACCGCGGGCTTCGGCCCCGGTGCCAACGGCCCGCTCACCGTCGTGACGCACCTCGACAGCCGCCACGTCGAGAGCGAGAGCCTGCGCCAGGGTCTCGCGGCCTCGCTCCAGCACGAACTGGCCGCCGTACCGGGCGTCGCCTCCGTCACTCCCCCGGCGCCCAGCCCCGACCGCGCCCTGCTCATCACCACGGTCGTTCCCACCACCGGCCCGCAGGACGCGGCCACCGCGGACCTGATCCACACCTTGCAGGACGAGACGGTGCCCCGGACGCTGTCGGGCACCGGAGCCACCGGCTACCTCACCGGCTCGACCGCCGCCGCCCAGACCTTCACCGACACCCTCACCGCGAAACTGCCCCTGATCATCGCCGTGGTCGTCGCCGCCGCCTTCCTGCTGCTGCTCACCGTCTTCCGCAGCCTGCTGGTGGCGCTCAAGGCCGCCGTGCTCAATCTCTTGTCCATCGCCGCCGCCTACGGCGTGGTCGTCGCGGTCTTCTCATGGGGCTGGGGCGGCACGCTGTTCGGCGTCAGCGAGAAGGTGCCCGTCGAGTCCTACGTACCGATGATGATGTTCGCGATCGTCTTCGGGCTCTCCATGGACTACGAGGTGTTCCTGCTCTCCCGGATCCGCGAGACCTGGCTGCAGCACGGGGACAACCACCTGGCCGTCGCCACCGGCATCGCCGCCACCGCCCGCGTCATCACCTGCGCGGCCCTGATCATGACCAGCGTGTTCCTGGCTTTTCTGCTCTCCACGAACGTCGCCGTCAAGATGCTCGCGCTGGGCCTCGGCGTCAGCGTCATCATCGACGCCACCGTGGTCCGCCTGCTCCTGGTACCCACGTCCATGTACCTCTTCGGGCGCGCCAACTGGTGGCTCCCGGACTGGCTGGACCGGTTC
>NZ_JBSGZP010000907.1:0-2359 GCF_053611065.1 Streptomyces sp. NPDC054840 | reverse complement strand
CGCTTCGAGCATGTCCTCGCGCTCGACGATCTTCACCCGCTCGCGGCCCTGGGGCTCCCCGAGGGCTTTCTCGGCCGCGTCCAGCCGGTGCCAGCCCTCCCACGTCGTGTAGCGGACGCTGCGCTCGGCGAGGAAGGCCTCGACGGCCTCCGGCGCCGGGGCCGCCGGCTCACTCAGGCGGCCCTCCGCGTGGTCGGCGAGCAGGTTCGCGACGGTCTCGTTCGCGTCACCCTTGGTGTGGCCGATCAGGCCGACCGGACCGCGCCGGATCCACCCGGTGACGTACGTCGACCGCAGGTGGCCACCGGCTTCGATCACGCGGCCGCCCTCGTCCGGGACCGTGCCCGACTCGACGTCCCAGGGGAGCTTGGGCAGCTCGTCGGAGAGGTATCCCACGGCCCGGTAGACGGCCTGGATGTCCCAGTCGGTGAAATTGCCGGTGCCCTTGACGTTGCCCGTGCCGTCGAGCTCGGTGCGCTCGGTGCGCAGCCCGACGACCCTGCCGTCCTCGCCGAGGATTTCGGCGGGCGACTCGAAGAAGTGCAGGAACAGCTTGTGCGGGCGCTCGCCGATGTCGCGGATCGCCCAGTTCTCCAGGGTCTTGGCGACCATGTCGGCCTGCTTGTTGGCGCGGCGGGTGGCTATGGAGCCCTCGTCGTAGTCGATGTCCTCGGGGTTGACGATGACCTCGATGTTGGGCGAGTGGTCCAGCTCCCGGAGCTCCATGGGGCTGAACTTGGCCTGCGCCGGACCGCGGCGGCCGAAGACGTGCACCTCCAGGGCCTTGTTCGCCTTGAGCCCGTCGTGGACGTTCGCCGGGATCTCGGTCGGGAGCAGCTCGTCGGCCGTCTTCGCGAGGATGCGCGCGACATCGAGGGCGACGTTGCCGACGCCGAGCACGGCGACCTTCTCGGCCTCCAGCGGCCAGGTGCGCGGGACGTCCGGATGACCGTCGTACCAGGAGACGAAGTCGGCGGCGCCGTAGGAGCCGTCGAGGTCGACGCCCGGGATGCTCAGCGCGCGGTCGGCCGTGGCACCGGTGGAGAAGATCACGGCGTCGTAGAAGGACCGCAGCTCATCGAGGCTGATGTCGTTCGGGTAGTCGACGTTCCCGAAGAGACGGACCTGCGGCTTGTCGAGCACCTGGTGAAGGGCGGTGATGATGCCCTTGATCCGGGGATGGTCGGGGGCGACGCCGTACCGGATCAGGCCGAAGGGCGCGGGCATCCGCTCGAAGAGGTCGATGGACACACCGGGCTCGACGGCTGCCTCGGACTTCAGCAGCGCGTCGGCGGCGTAGATACCGGCGGGGCCGGCACCGACGATTGCTACCCGCAGAGGGCGAGGCATGGCAGAGGTTCCCTTCGAGCGACGGCAAGGTGGATCAAAGGGAACCCTAAACGAAGGTAAACCTAACTCAGCACCCGGTATCTCTTTATGACCCCATAATCAAAACTTATGACCTCCCCAAGCCACGCTTGGAGCATAGGGGAACTCGCTGGTCAGCACGGACGTCACCTGACAGACTGAAACCGCTTGATCACCCCAGGAGGACAAAATGGCTGACGAAACCGACACCCCGCAGGACGAGTCCCCGGCCGACGCGGCCAAGCGCAAGTTCCGGGAGGCCCTGGACCGCAACGCCGCGAACGCCCAGTCCCAGCAGGCTCACCAGAGCCGGGCGAAGGTCCAGGGTGCCAGCAGCGGCCCCGGCGGCAAGAACAAGAAGGTCCGCCGCAAGACCGGCTGACCCTCGGACCCGAGGAGCTCGCCCCCGCCGCCAAGGCCGGGGGTGGCTCGATCCGGCATTGGGCCACCCGGGTGAGTGGGGATAACCCGCAGCGCTGTCGCCAGTTGATCAGCACGTCCCGCCGAGGGCAGCCATCTCATGCGACAGTGCGACAGAAGGATCCCCACATGTTCAAGAAGTTCATGGCCACTGCAGCCGCCACCGCCGCCGTGCTCGGCGCGGGTGCCGCAGTCGCCTCCCCGGCGATGGCGATCGGCAACGACAACGGCGTCAACACCGTCAACGGCAACAACGCGGCGCAGATCTACGGCAACCAGGAGACCGACGGCAGGATGAGCCCCCAGCTGGGCGCCATCCAGGGCTCGCTCAACAAGCTCTGCGCCGGCCTGCCGGCCAAGGTCAACGCCCAGTCCCTGCTCGCGGTCATCGCCAACGTCGGTGTCCAGGACGTCAACGTGCTCGCCAACCCGCAGAACCAGCAGTGCGCCGAGAACTCCACCCAGGCCAAGGGCGACGAGTCGGTCTCGCACATCGCCAGCAACATCCCGGTCCTCTCGGGGAACCTCTCCCAGGGCAGCTGATCGGCTCGATTCCGCGCCGGTGTCACCC
>NZ_JBSGZP010000906.1:0-2367 GCF_053611065.1 Streptomyces sp. NPDC054840 | reverse complement strand
CGGCGGCCGCGGCTCCGACCGAAGCCTGATCCGCCGCTGAGTGACACAGCGTTCGTGGGCCCCGCCGAGTGGCGGGGTCCACGGCCGTACGGGCCCGGTTTGACCCTCCGGAACCGGCCCCGTAACCTAGACCGTCGGCGTGTCTTAGACAAGTGCCGAGCTCCTGAGCACCTTCCTCACGTTCCGTACGCGCAAGCGTCGTACGAGAGAGGCCGCTCGTCCAATCCGGATCGGTGCGGTCCCGTCTTCTTGGCGGGGCTTGCCTGAGCGGCTGGCTTCAGGAGCATCCGTCCCGAGTGAGAGAGAGATCCGCGTGTACGCCATCGTGCGCAGCGGTGGTCGCCAGCACAAGGTTGCTGTTGGTGACATCGTTGAGGTTGACAAGATTTCCACTGCCAAGGTTGGCGACACGGTCGAGCTCTCGACCCTGCTCGTTGTCGATGGCGACGCCGTGACCAGCGACCCGTGGGTCCTGGCCGGTATCAAGGTCACGGCCGAGATTGTGGACCACCACAAGGGCGCCAAGATCGACATCCTGCGCTACAAGAACAAGACCGGCTACCGCCGTCGCCAGGGTCACCGCCAGCAGTACACGGCGATCAAGGTCACCGGTATCCCCGCGGCTGCGAAGTAAGAGGGACTGAGACATGGCACACAAGAAGGGCGCATCGTCCACCCGGAACGGGCGCGACTCCAATGCCCAGCGGCTCGGCGTGAAGCGCTTCGGCGGTCAGGTCGTTTCCGCTGGTGAGATCCTCGTCCGCCAGCGCGGCACCCACTTCCACCCGGGTTCGGGTGTCGGTCGTGGTGGCGACGACACGCTGTTCGCGCTGCAGGCCGGTGCGGTCCAGTTCGGCACGCACCGTGGCCGCAAGGTCGTCAACATCGTTCCGGCCGCCTGATCCAGCTTCGGCTGATCGAGCGTTCGTAACTTCCCGAGGGCGGATCTCAGCTCTTTCCGGCGCAAGCCGGGAAGAGAGGTCCGCCCTCGGCGCGTTGTCATATAGACACGTTTAATGGGCAGCAAGGCCTGCCCGGGACATTCCCGTATGTATCTGGAGGAACACCCATGACCACCTTCGTGGACCGCGTCGAGCTGCATGTCGCCGCGGGTAACGGGGGCCACGGCTGCGCCTCCGTTCACCGGGAGAAGTTCAAGCCGCTGGGCGGCCCCGACGGCGGCAACGGCGGCCGTGGCGGCGACGTCATCCTGGTGGTGGAGCAGGCGATCACCACCCTGCTGGACTACCACCACAGCCCCCACCGCAAGGCCACCAACGGCAAGCCCGGCGAGGGCGGAAACCGCTCCGGCAAGGACGGCCAGGACCTCGTCCTGCCCGTGCCGGACGGCACCGTCGTCCTCGACAAGGAGGGCAACGTCCTCGCCGACCTCGTCGGCCAGGGCACCACTTACGTGGCCGCCGAGGGCGGCCGCGGCGGTCTCGGCAACGCCGCGCTCTCCTCCGCCCGCCGCAAGGCCCCGGGCTTCGCGCTCCTCGGCGTCCCCGGCACCACCGGCGACATCGTCCTGGAGCTCAAGACCGTCGCCGACGTGGCGCTGGTCGGCTTCCCGAGCGCCGGCAAGTCCTCGCTGATCTCGGTGCTCTCCTCGGCCAAGCCGAAGATCGCGGACTACCCCTTCACCACACTCGTCCCGAACCTGGGCGTCGTCACGGCCGGCTCGACCGTCTACACGATCGCCGACGTCCCGGGCCTGATCCCGGGCGCCAGCCAGGGCCGTGGCCTGGGCCTGGAGTTCCTGCGTCACGTCGAGCGCTGCTCGGTGCTGGTGCACGTCCTGGACACCGCCACGCTGGAGTCCGACCGCGACCCGATCGCCGACCTCGACGTCATCGAGGAGGAGCTGAAGCTCTACGGCGGCGGCCTGGAGAAGCGTCCGCGTCTCGTCGTCCTCAACAAGGTCGACATCCCGGACGGCCAGGAGCTCGCCGACATGGTCCGCCCGGACCTGGAGGCCCGCGGCTACAAGGTCTTCGAGGTCTCCGCGGTCGCCCGTACGGGTCTGAAGGAGCTCTCCTTCTTCCTCGCCGAGGTCATCGCCAAGGCCCGGGCCCGCAAGCCGAAGGAGGAGGCGACCCGCATCGTCATCCGCCCGAAGGCCGTGGACGACGCCGGCTTCACCGTCACCTACGACGAGGTCGAGGACGTCTACCAGGTGCGCGGCGAGAAGCCGGAGCGCTGGGTCCGCCAGACCGACTTCAACAACGACGAGGCCGTCGGCTACCTGGCCGACCGCCTCAACCGCCTCGGTGTCGAGGACGCGCTCAGGAAGGCCGGCGCCCGCGCCGGTGACGGCGTGGCCATCGGCTCCGACGAGAACGCGGTCGTCTTCGACTGGGAGCCGAC
>NZ_JBSGZP010000905.1:0-2382 GCF_053611065.1 Streptomyces sp. NPDC054840 | reverse complement strand
GTCCCCGACGGCTGGCTGCGGCTGGCCGACACGGCGGCCGTCGACGGCGATTTCACGCCGGACGGAGAGACTTTCGCCACCGACCCGCTGATGCTGTACTTCACCTCCGGTACCACCGACCGCCCCAAGCTCGTGGAGCACACGCACGCCTCGTACCCCATCGGGCACCTCTCCACCATGTACTGGCTCGGGCTGCGCCCCGGCGACGTGCACCTCAACATCGCCTCGCCGGGCTGGGCCAAGCACGCCTGGTCCAACCTCTTCGCCCCGTGGAACGCCGGAGCGACCGTTTTCGTCCACAACTACACGCGCTTCGACGCCGAGCGACTGATGGCCGAGATGGACCGGCACGGCGTGACCACCTTCTGTGCCCCGCCCACCGTGTGGCGGATGCTGATCCAGTCCGACCTCACCAAGCTGACCAGCCCCCCGCGCGAGGCCGTCGCCGCCGGGGAGCCGCTCAATCCGGAGGTCATCGAGCGGGTCCGCGCGGCCTGGGGCGTCACCATTCGCGACGGATTCGGCCAGACCGAGACCACCCTCCAGGTCGGGAACTTCCCAGGGGCGCCCGTCAAGCCCGGCTCCATGGGCCGCCCGGCACCCGGCTACGAGATCGTCCTGCTGGACCAGGTCACCGGCAAGGAGTCCCCCGACGAGGGCGAGCTCTGCGTGGACCTGCGCACCCGGCCCGCCGGGGTGACGACCGGTTACCGCGATGATCCCGGGCGCACGGCCGAGGCGATGGCGGACGGGCTCTACCGCACCGGTGACATCGCCGCGCGCGACGCCGACGGGTACCTCACTTACGTCGGGCGCTCCGACGATGTATTCAAGGCCTCGGATTACAAGATCAGCCCGTTCGAGCTGGAGAGCGCCCTGCTGGAGCACGAGGCGGTGGCCGAGGCCGCCGTCGTGCCGGCCCCGGACGCGCTGCGGCTGGCGGTCCCGAAGGCGTACATCACCCTCGCGGGCGGCTGGGAGCCCGGGCCGGAGACGGCCCGGGTGCTGTTCGAGCACTCCCGCGCGGTGCTGTCCCCGTACAAGCGGATTCGCCGCATCGAGTTCGCCGAGCTCCCGAAGACCGTGTCCGGCAAGATCCGCCGGGTGGAGCTGCGGGAGCTCACCGCGGCCGGGTCGGCGGGGGAGTACGACGAGGCAGAGCTGGACTGAGCGGGACGGGACGCCTTCGGGACGCCTACGGGTCGCCGCGCGCGCTGCGGAACAGGGTGCCGGGCGCGCGCAGCGGCCCGTACGGGACGACCCACCGGCCTGAGGGAGTACCCGCGGGAGCGCTACGCGGGCAGGTGCGCCTCGATCGCCGCGATGACCTCGGGGGCCTCGGGCTCGGTGCGCGGGCGGAAGCGGGCCACGACCTCGCCGGCGGGGGAGATCAGGAACTTCTCGAAGTTCCATTGGATGTCCCCGGCCGCGCCCTCCGCGTCCGGGGTCTTCACCAGCTCCGTGTAGAGCGGGTGCCGGTTCTCGCCGTTGACCTCGGACTTCTCCAGCATCGGGAAGGTGACGCCGAAACCGGCCGCGCAGAAGGTCTGGATGTCCTCGGCGGTGCCGGGCTCCTGCTCGCCGAACTGGTTGCAGGGCACGCCTATGACCGTGAAGCCCTTCGCCTCGTACGCGAACTGCAGGCGGGCCAGTCCCGAGTACTGCGGCGTGAGCCCGCACTGCGAGGCGGTGTTCACCAGGAGGATCGCCTTGCCCTTGTGGGCGGCCAGGCTGGTGGGCTCGTCGGACAGGGTGGTCAGCGGGATGTCGTACAGGCTCATCGGGCTCTCCTGGGCAGGAAGTAGGCAATGCCTACGAGCTTAGGGGGTAGCTTGCGGATCCCGCCCGGTCCTCCTGTGCCGAAAGCCCCTACGCGTCCGGGCCGACCAGCGCGTCCGCCGGGTCGTTGACCGGCTGCGGCATGCCCGTCAGGTCCATGACGAAGAGGGGTATCCCGAGATCGTTCGCGCGGGCCCGGGCATCTTCCGTGTAGCCCGCGAGCGCGAAGTAGACGCTGGTCGCGGAAGCCGTGAGCCCGTTCAGCCAGACGCACTCCACCGCCCGCAGCCCGGCCGGGGCCGTGGTCGGGTCCACCTGGGCCACCAGGCCCGGAGCGCGCAGGTCCACCGTCGCCGCGGGGATCGGACGTCCGTCGGGCTGCCGTACGTCCCGGAAGCCGAGCCAGCGCAGGTACAGCGCGGCCGTGGCCACCGCGTCGCGGGCCGTACGGATGGTCACCGGCCGGAACGCGGGGCGCGGCACGGGTGCGGCCGGCGGCGGCGGGATGTGCGACGGGCGCCCGCCCGTGGCTGCGCCCGCGGCTCTGCCGGTGGGCCCGCCCGCCGGGCCGCCCGTCGGCGCGGGCCCGGTGCCGTCCGGATC
>NZ_JBSGZP010000904.1:0-2394 GCF_053611065.1 Streptomyces sp. NPDC054840 | reverse complement strand
GGTGAAGGGCAGCGGCGGGCGGATCTGGTACTGGCCGCGGACGAGCAGCGCGTCGGGGAAGTTGAGGTTCGCGGCGAGCACCCGCAGCGCCGCCGAGGGCGCCATCAAGCCCCTGATCAGCGAACTCGTCACGCTCCCCGCCGTCGCCGACGCCGTGCAGCGCCTCGCCGACGGAACCACCACCGGCCGGGTCGTCCTGTCCATGCCCCGGCAGCCGGATGTGGCCCGATGACCGCGATCACCGCCGACCAGGTGCTCACCCGCGTCCGGGGCCTGCTCGCCGCCCACCCGCCCGCCGAGACCGACCGCACCCGGTTCCTGCGCGCCCGCTTCGACGCCGGACTCGCCTGGGTCCACTACCCCGAGGGCCTCGGCGGCCTCGGCGCGCCCCGCTCCCTCCAGGTCGTCGTCGATGCCGAACTGGAAGCCGCCGGCGCCCCCGACAACGACCCGCGCCGCATCGGGATCGGCCTCGGCATGGCCGCCCCCACAATCCTCGCGTACGGCACCGACGAGCAGAAGCAGCGCTTCCTGCGACCCCTGTGGATCGGCGAGGAGGTCTGGTGCCAGCTCTTCAGCGAGCCCGGCGCCGGCTCCGACCTCGCCGCGCTCGGCACCCGCGCGATCCGCGACAGCGGCTCCGGCGACTGGATCGTCGACGGGCAGAAGGTGTGGACCTCCAGCGCCCACACCGCCCGCTGGGCCATCCTGATCGCCCGAACCGACCCCGGGCTCCCCAAGCACCAGGGCATCACCTACTTCCTCTGCGACATGCACGCCCCGGGCGTGGAGGTCCGGCCGCTGCGCCAGATCACCGGTGAGGCCGAGTTCAACGAGGTCTTCCTCACCGGCGTACGCATCCCCGACTCCCACCGCCTCGGCGCCGTCGGCGAGGGCTGGGCGGTCGCCCGCACCACCCTGATGAACGAGCGGGTCTCCATCGGCGGGATGCGCATCCCCCGCGAGGGCGGGATGATCGCCCCCGTGGCCGCCGCCTGGCGCGAACGCCCCGAGCTGCGCACCCACGCCCTCCACCAGCGGCTGCTGGAACTCTGGGTCGAGGCCGAGGTCGCCCGCCTCACCGGAGAGCGGCTGCGCCAGCAGCTCGTCGCCGGACAGCCCGGCCCCGAGGGATCGGGCATGAAGCTCACCTTCGCCCGGCTCAACCAGGAGATCAGCGGACTGGAGGTCGAACTCCTCGCGGAGGAGGGCCTCTTGTACGACGACTGGACCATGCGCCGGCCCGAAGGCGTCGACTTCACCGGCCGCGAGGCCGGATACCGCTACCTGCGTGCCAAGGGCAACAGCATCGAGGGCGGCACCAGCGAAATCCTCCTCAACATCGTCGCCGAACGCGTCCTCGGCCTGCCCCCCGAGCCGCGCGACGACAAGGACCTCGCCTGGAAGGACCTGAGCCGATGACCACCGCGGCGGCACCGACCGACCTGCTCTACTCCGAGGCCGAGGAGGAGCTCCGCTCCGCCGTACGCGCACTCCTCACCGACCGCTGCGACGCGAAGAGCGTCCTCGACCGGGCCGAGACGGGCCGGCCGCACGATCCGGCGCTCTGGCACACCCTTGCCGCCGGGATCGGCGCGGCCGGTCTCCTCGTGCCCGAGAAGCTCGGCGGGCAGGGCGCGAGCCACCGCGAGGCGGCCGTGGTCCTGGAGGAGCTGGGCCGGACCGTGGCGCCCGTGCCCTACCTGACGAGCGCCGTGCTCGCCACGGAGATCCTGCTCGGCTGCGACACCGCCGAAGCCGCCCCGCTGCTGCGGGAGCTCGCCTCGGGCAGCACGGTATGCGTGCCCGCCGTGCCGCTGACCCTGGCCCCGGGCGCGCGCCTCCCGGCCCCCGTCCGGGATCTCGGCGACGGGATCCTGACCGGCACGGTCACCTCCGTGGCGGACGCGGTGGCCGCCGACGTCTTGCTGGTCCTGGCCGACACCGGGCTGTACGCCGTCCCGGCCGCCGCGGCCCGGCTGACCCCGCGCGTCCCGCTGGACCTGACCCGCCCCCTCGCCACCGTCACGCTGGAAGCGGCCGCGGGCACTCGCCTCGTGGACCCCGGGACGGCCCGGGCGGCCGTCGCCGGAGCCCTTCTCTCCGGGGCGGGACTGCTCGCCTCCGAACAGCTCGGGGTCGCCGAGTGGTGCCTGGCGGAGACCGTCGGCCACGTCCGGGGCCGCCACCAGTTCAACCGCCCGGTCGGCTCCTTCCAGGCGCTCAAGCACCGCCTCGCCCGGCTCTGGCTCGACGTGGCCTCCGCCCGTGCGGCGGCGCGAGCCGCGGCCGACGCCCTCGCCACCGGGGCCCCCGACGCCCCGCTGACGGTCGCCGTGGCCCAGGCCCACTGCTCGGGCGTGGCCGTCCGCGCCGCCGAGGAGTGCGTACAAC
>NZ_JBSGZP010000903.1:276-2394 GCF_053611065.1 Streptomyces sp. NPDC054840 | reverse complement strand
GGACGCGGCACCGACACCGTCGACCGGCTCACCGTCGCCGGCCCGCTGCCCGGCGGGCCGGCACCGGAGTTCGTGGAGACGACCGACCCCGACCACCCCCGGGTCCGCAGAGCCCTGCGCCGCCGTGCCGACGTACGTGTCCGGTCGGCCACCGGGGGAGTCCTCGTCCCCGACGGGCAGCCGGTCTGGTCCCAGCAGGCCACCGGCAACGCGCGCAGCATCCGGGCCTTCCAGGCCACCGGCCACCGACCGGCCGGTGCGGAGGCCCTGATGCTGCTCCCACACCGCTGAACGGCCCTTGACGGCACCCTGACCACCGGCCGCTCACGGAGGTCGTGTGGAATGGATGCCATGGGGAGAGGAAACGACGAGAAGCGACCCGCCACAGGCATACCGGTGCGGGACCCGGTGAACGCCCCCGACGCCGACGAGCCCCCCGAGCACTGGCGCTACGCCCGCCACCTGGAATCCCTGGCCGCGGCGCCGGGCCCGGGCGCGGGCCCGCAGGCCGAGGCGGAGGTCGTGGCCGCCGTGCTGCGCGATCCTGACCGGGTGATGGCCGAGAGCGCTGTCGTCACGCACCTCGACCGGCGAGCCGCGCATCTGCTCGCCGAGGAGGAGTTCCCCGCCTGGGCCCGGGCCATGGCCGCCGCCCTCGCCGGCCGAGCCTTCCCCGAGCGCCGGCTGCGGGAGTGGACCCTGCTCAAGGCCGTCACCCGCCGCGAACCCTGGTCCGCCGAGGAGCTCACCGCCGCCTCCGACTGGTGCCAGCGCACCGCCGCCCGCCTGCTGACCTCGTACGAGGCCCTGACCCTGCTGGCCACCGACGCCCGTACCCGCCGCGTCCGCAACGCGGCCGCCGAACGCCTGCGCCGCGGCACCGCGGTCTGAAGCGGCGTGCGGTGGCGTGACCCGCCGGAGCGGTGCGCCGGTGTCCACGAAGCGGGCCGGTGCCCCGGGGCGTGTCGGTGGGGTGTGGTGAGATGGCCCGACCGACTGTGCAGACCGCCTGGTGAGGTCCTGTCCATGCCCGCATACCCCTCATTGACCCATGCGCTCGCGGAGGCCTTGGTCGATGTTCTCCGGTTCATCGAGGGCTGCGAGGACGAGTAGATGGATCAGGACGACGCCGTCAGAATGCTGGAGTGGGTGGGCCACGTACTGAGCCGGCTGGCGGGCGATCAGCGCGGCGAATTCCTCGACCTGCTCGGGAAGATGGCCGAAGAAGAGGGTGATCCCGCGCGCCGCGCGTTCCTGCGGGAGTTCCCCGAAGGCTTCGGGCTGGTCGAGGAACCGGCCTGACCCGGCCGCCGCACCTCAGCATCTGAACGGCCGCGCACCGCAGTTGTCGGCAGCCGAGGGCTTCCCGGACCCGTCCCGGACGGGTACGAGGCGCTGTACCTGCCCTCGACCGCCGCCGGCCCCGGCACGTCCGGGCGCGCCGTCATCGAGCGGCTGAGCCGCTGGACCGAGCTCCGGGCACACGGCGCGGGTCAGGCGGAGCAGGTAATCACAGGCCGATCCCGCTCACCACTCGTCACAAACCCATTCAGGGCTTAGGGTGCCGTTACCCGGCCGGGTATCAGCGTGAAGACCGATGCCACTTCGCTGGAGGATGACTCTCCGTGTCGCACGTTTCACAAGCTTCCGTCACGACCCCTGACGGTGAGCCCGCCCCGCTCGTCCCCACCACGTACGACGAGGTCAAAGGCTGGTTCTCGGCGTACGACCAGGTGCTCTTCGACTGGTTCCTGACGCGTCAGAACAGCGGCGAGGGGCAGCCGGGCGACCTGCTGGAGCTCGGCGCCTTCATGGGGAAGAGCGCGATCTTTCTCGGCCGGTACCTCAGGCCCGGTGAGGAGTTCACCGTCTGCGACCTCTTCGACTCGCCCGCGACGGACGACTCCAACATCGCCGAGAACCGTGAGTCCTACCCCACGCTCACGCGGCGCGGCTTCGAGACGAACTACCTGGCCTTCCACGAGGCCCTGCCGACGCTGATCCAGGCTCCCACCTCGGTCGTCGCCGACGAGGTCAAGCCGGCGAGCTGCCGATTCGTGCACATCGACGCCTCGCACCTCTACGAGCAGGTCGCGACGGCCATCGCGTCCTCGCGTG
>NZ_JBSGZP010000903.1:0-266 GCF_053611065.1 Streptomyces sp. NPDC054840 | reverse complement strand
CGGCCGCCGTCTGGACCGCGGTGGGCACGGGAGAACTGCACCCCATCTGCATCTCGCCGTCGAAGCTCTACGCGACCTGGGGTGACCCGGCGCCCCACCAGGCGGCGCTGCTCGCGTGGCTGGAGGAGCGCACCGACCTCTGGCACGGCGTGGAGATGATCGACGGCCGCCCGCTGGTACGCGTCGCGGACCAGGGCGTGGTCGCGCCGGAGGCCCCGCAGCCGCTGCACCCCGCGCCGCGGGCGGAACCGGCGCCGGTCCCCGCC
>NZ_JBSGZP010000902.1:0-2396 GCF_053611065.1 Streptomyces sp. NPDC054840 | reverse complement strand
GGGCCGAGCAGGCCCTGGCCCGGTCCGAGCCGCAGAAGATCTCGATCCCCTCCCTGAACCTGTCCAGTTCCCTGGAGACCCTGCGGCAGAACCCGGACGGCACCATGCAGACCCCGAAGGACCCCGCGCTCGCGGGCTGGTACGAACCGGGGCCGACCCCCGGCTCCCAGGGGCCGGCCGTGATCGCCGGGCATGTCACGTGGAACGGAGCATCCGCTGTGTTCGAGAAGCTGAAGACGATGAAGGGCGGTGACACCATCAAGGTCACCCGGCAGGACGGCAAGACGGTCACGTTCACGGTGGACCGCGTCGCCGAGTACCCCAAGGCCGAGTTCCCGACGCTGGAGGTCTACAAGAACGTCGACCACGCGGGCCTGCGGCTGGTCACCTGCGGCGGCAGCTTCGACCCCAAGACGCACTACTACGACAGCAATGTGGTGGTGTTCGCCCGCATGACGGGCGCCGCGTAGCCAGGACGACGGGGCCGATGACACGCCCCTGTGTTGCCGCGATGGCCGCGACCCGCTCGTGGACGGTCACCGGCTCGGACCGGTCAGGTCACGGGTACGTCCGTGCCGGCCGGGCCCGGTCGGTGCCACCCGCGCCACGGACGCGACACTCCGGGTGATCGACCGGGCGAGACGCCGGATCCTCGATCATTGTCGAGGTCAAGGAGCGCCTGCCTGGGCCCGCCTCCCTACGGCTGGGCACCCGGCGGCACCCGACCCGTCACCGGATCGGGTGCCGCACACGTCTCGGGTCAGTCGGCGGTGGTGGTGTGCGTCCAGCTCGTGCACAGGGCCCAGATGATGAACACGTCGATCGCGATGATGATGATCGACCACCACGGCTGGTACGGCAGCCACATGAAGTTGAGGATCACGCTGATGCCGGCGAGCGCGATACCGGCGCCCCTCGCCACGTTCGAGCCGGCGAACAGGCCCACCCCGGTGAGGATGACGATGATCCCGACGATCAGATGGATCCAGCCCCACGCCGTGAGGTCGAATTCGAAGACGTAGCTTCCGATGCGCGCGTAGACGTCGTCCTCGGCGATGGCCGCGATGCCCTGGAACACCGCGAGGCAGCCGGTCACCAGGAGGAGCACGGCGGCGAACATCGTGCCCACGTTCCCCGCGCCCTGGCTGTCGCCGCTTGGATACAGCGGAGTAGTGCCCGGCGCAGGGCCGGTGTTCCAGTTTCCCCCGGTCGGTGTCGGCTGGCCCATGGAATTCACCTCACAGTTGGCGGTACAGCGCAGGAGGGTCCTGCTCCGGCTCGTCGGTCACGGGCTTCGGTGCCCACATCGCAGTGTCGTCCGGCGGTCCGGTTCATGTGATCACCCGAAGCGGGTGGTCTTCACCCGGGCACGCGGGCCGCTCCCGCTCAGGCGGGCAGCCGGCGCAGTTCGAGCACCCGCAGGCCCAGGGACTGGAAGCGGGTGAGGAGCCCGTACAGGTGGGCCTCGTCCGCCACGCTGCCGAACAGGAGCGTCTGCTCCGGTACGGGGATCCGGGCGAGCTCGGGAAAGCTCGCGGCGAGCGTGTCCGGTACGACCCCCGAGATACGGAATTCGTAGCGCATGAGAGCACTCACTCCTCTCGGAACGAAGGCTTCGGAGCCCGGGCCGGTGCGAGGGCCCGAGCCGCTTCCGGCCTTCCCCGCCATCGTGGGCCCCCGGCCCGGCGTGGGCATCGCCCGGTGCGGGCGAAAAACGCGCCCGCGGCGACCCGCGTGGCTCAGAGCATCCCGAGGTCCTGCGCCCGGTGGACGGCCTCGCTGCGCCGGGCGACGCCGAGCTTGCGGTAGATGCTCTTCAGATGGGTCTTGACCGTGTTGACCGACACGTACAGCTCGGCCGCGATCTCCTCGGTGGACAGCAGGTCCGCGGCCTTGCGCAGCACGTCGGTCTCCCGCGCGCTCAGCGGTTCCACCACCGGTGGCTGCCCGTCGGCCCGCGTCGCGCGCGCCGTACGGCTTGTACGGGCCGTACGGGCCGGGGCGCGGGCGGTCAGCCAGCCGTGCGACCGGGCCGTCTGCGGGTTCCGGCGCAGGGTCCGGCGCACCCCGGGACCGTTCTCGGCGAACATCCGGCGCAGTTCCTCGGGGCGGGCGAGGGCCAGCGCCTCGCCGAGGCGCCGGTGCGCCTCCTCGTATGCGCCCTCCGCCTCGGCGATCCGGGCGTGGAGCAGGCACGTGTGGACCCGTACCGGCGTCGGGACGCCGTCGTCCGCCGGTACGCCCGCCAGTGCCCGCGCCGCGTCCGCGCCACGGCCGGCGGCCAGCAGGGCCCGGGCCCGGGCCAGCGCGCGCTCCGGCCGGTCTTCGTCCGGGGTACCCGCCGCGTCCACCACCCGCAGGGCCGCGGCGACGTCGCCACCTGCCAGGTGTACGGC
>NZ_JBSGZP010000901.1:0-2399 GCF_053611065.1 Streptomyces sp. NPDC054840 | reverse complement strand
GTCGGACGGCGCAAGTACGTCCGGTACGCGGGCGCCCCTCCGCCTTGCGATGTACGGCACCGGACGCCACTGGGCCCGCCCTTCGGGCGGCCGGCGCTGCTCCGCGGACACGACCTGGCGCGGGGCCGGTTCACGGGCCCGGAGCCGTCGCGCTGTACCCGACGCCGCGGACCGTACGGATCGGGCTCGCGTCGCCGAGCTTGGCGCGTACCTGCGAGACGAAGACGTCGACCATGCGGGTGTCGCGGTAGCCGGGGTACCCCCACACCTGGGCGAGCAGTTGCTCGCGGGTGAAGACCTGCCCCGCGTGCCGGAGGAGGTGGCCGAGCAGGTTGAACTCGGTGGCGGTGAGCTCGACCGGCTCACCGTCGCGGCGCACGGTGCGGCTGACCGGGTCCACGCTGAGCCGGCCGCCGCTGCTCCCGGGCGGCGGTCCGGGCGGCCCGGCCGCCCGGCGCAGTACGGTCTTGACCCGGGCTACCAGCTCCCGCGGAGAGAACGGCTTGGTCAGATAGTCGTCCGCGCCGAGTTCGAGGCCGAGGATCCGGTCGGCCTCCTCACCGCGTGCGGTGACCAGCAGGACCGGTGTCCAGTCGCCGGCGTCCCGCAGGGCGCGGCAGAAGGCGATGCCGTCCATGCCGGGCAGGCCGATGTCCAGGACGATCGCCACCGGGTGCATGCGTCCCGCGGCCGCGAGACCGGCGGCCCCGTCCGCCTCGACGTGGACGCCGAAGCCCTCGCGGGCCAGGTAGAGGCGTTGCACGTCGGAGATGTGGCGCTCGTCCTCGACGATCAGTACGAGGCCCCTGGACTGTGTCATCACTGCCTCTCAGCCGCGGTTGGCAGCATCGATGCTAACCGCGCCGACCGGCCCTTCCGGTGGGCGCGCCGCCGTCCGTACATTCCCCGAACATTGCGACGGCCGACGCTCCTGTGTCCGGCACCGATCCGTATGTCCGGCACTGATCCGGCGGCGCCCGGGCCTCCCCCGGATCAGGTGACACAACTGGTGATCATCCCCGATCACCGGTTCAGTGGTGAGCGTGTGCCGATCACAGTCCGTATCCCCGTGGGAGCCCCGGTGACCTCCATGGACCACCGCGCACCGACCGGCGACCCCATGCTCACGGCCAGGTTCGCGCCCCCGGCCGTGCCCAAGCTGCTGGTCCACCGGCCCGAGCTGCTGGGGCGGCTGAC
Source organism: Streptomyces sp. NPDC054840 (assembly GCF_053611065.1). Classification (NCBI taxonomy): domain Bacteria; kingdom Bacillati; phylum Actinomycetota; class Actinomycetes; order Kitasatosporales; family Streptomycetaceae; genus Streptomyces; species Streptomyces sp. NPDC054840. The sequence goes on along the minus strand of NZ_JBSGZP010000901.1, from coordinate 1,202 downwards.
GGCCGGGGCGCGGGGGCCGCTCACCCTGATCAACGGTCCGGCCGGATCGGGCAAGACGGTGCTCACCGCCCACTGGGCGGCCGGCGGACGCGCGACACGACCTCCCATGTGGCTCACCGTCGAACCTGACGACGCCCCCGGAGCCTTCTGGGCGTACGTCCTGGAGGCCCTCCACCGGGGCGGGGTGGTCCTGCCGGCCGAAGTGGGCAGACCGACCCGGGCCGAAGGGGTGACCCGGTCGTTCCTGGTGCGCCTGGCGGACGGGCTGGCCGCGTCCGCACAGCCGGCGGTCCTCGTCCTCGACCAGTTCGACACCACCCAGCCGCCCGCGACGACCGAGGGACTCGACTTCGTACTCCGGCACGCGGCCGACGGGCTGCGCATCGTGCTCACCAGCAGATCGGACTCCCTGCTGCCCCTGCACCGCTACCGGGCGGCAGGCGAGATCACGGAGATCCGGCACGCCGACCTCAGATTCACCGACGCGGACGCCGAGGCGCTGCTGAGCGAGCACCACCTGAACATCTCACCCGCCGGAATCCGCCTGCTGATGGAACGGACCGAGGGATGGGCTGCCGGGGTACGGCTGTGCGCCCTGGCCATGCAGCGCAGCGCCGACCCGGAGGTGTTCCTGCGCCAATTCGCGGCCGACCGCACCACGATCGCCGACTACCTCCTCACCGAGGTGCTCGACGCCCAGCCGCCCCCCACCCGGGACCTGCTGCTGCGCGTCTGCGTCACCGACCGCGTGCACCCGGATCTCGCGGACGCCCTGACCGGCCGGGACGACGGCGCACGGACCCTGGCCGGGCTGGCCCGCGACAACGCCTTCCTGGAACAGATCGACGCCTCGGCCTGGTACCGGCTGCACCCGCTGTTCGCCGAGGTCCTGCGCGCGCACCTGCGGCAACGCCGCCCCGGCCTCGAACCCCGGCTGCACGGGCGGGCGGCGCGCTGGCTCGCCCGGACCGGGCGGCTCACGGAGGCGGTGCTCCAGGGCGCCGCCGCCGGGGACTGGCAGTTCGCGGCGGCGCAGCTGGTCGACAATCTGGCGCTCGGCCGCCTCCTCACCGGCCTGGAGGCGGATCAGCTGGGCCGGGCCTTCGCCGGGATGCCGACCGGGACGCCCGGACTGGCGCCCGCACTGGTCGGCGCGGCCTGCCGGCTGGCCGCACAGGACCTCCCCGGATGCGAGGCCGGAC
>NZ_JBSGZP010000900.1:0-2406 GCF_053611065.1 Streptomyces sp. NPDC054840 | reverse complement strand
GCCCCCCTCGGAGGGGGGCTTGCCCACCTGTGCGATCGATGGCGAGGAGGTGCCCTGCTCCACCCCGGAGATGGGCGCCTTCAACTCGGCGGACTCCTGCTACTGGAAGCCGACCGACGGCCCTGCCGGAGGCCTCCCGCCCGGCTTCGACACCGGCGCCCCGCCCGGCTGGAAGCCCGGCGACCCGGGCGGTCGGCTCTACCTGGTGACCTGCCCGCGCGGTGGGGACGTGCGGGGCGGGATCCGCTGGTCGGCGACCGGCCCGGTCGGTGGCGGCGTCGACGTCCAGGCCCTCGCCCGGCAAGCCGTGGAACGGCTGCGCCTGGAGGGCCCGGACATCGGGATCGTGCCCAAACCTGAGGGCAAGGGTCTGGTGGGGCTGCCGGTGTGGATGTGGAACCGGCCGGGTCCGACCCGCACGGGCCCGGCGATTGCGACGGCGTCGGCGGGCTCGGTCACGGTCACGGCGACCGCGACGGTGCGCACGGTGGTGTGGTCGATGGGTGACGGCGCCACCATCACCTGTACCGGACCGGGCATCCCGTACACCCCGGACCGGGGCAAGGAGATGTCCCCGACCTGCGGGTACAAGTACACGCGCACCAGCGACGGCTCGCCGGGCGGCCGCTACCCGGTCACCGCGACGACCACGTGGGACGTGGCGTGGGAGGGAGCGGGGCAGACCGGCACGATTACCACCACCCGCCAGAGCGCCACCAGTCTGGCCATCGGTGAGCTCCAGGTCCTCAACGTGCCCTGACCTGATCTGACCTGGGATGGGGTGAAACCTGGTGACGTCACCATCCTGGCCGGCCGTGACTTCGCCCCTGACGCTGGGCAAGTCTGCTGTTGCGCGGGCCCGGTGAGGTTGTACCGGAGGGGGGCTGGAGGGTTGTACGTAGAGGTGCACTAGGAGTTGCACCGGAGGTGTGACCGGGAGTGGGACCCCCACTTTTGTGATCTTGAGCATTGTGCCTGGTCAGACCCGGTGGGCAAGCCTGTCAAGGACGACGACACCTCTTTGTACGCGTCAGCCGGACAGAGAGGTCCAGCGTCTGGGGCCGGCCCGGCGGGCCGGGGCGGCCGGCTGGCGGGGGCTATTGGTCGGCCGGTGTGGGACCTGTGCCCAGACGGCGCCTGGCGGCCGTGCGTGGCTGCTCGGCAGGGACACGGTCCGGTTGCTCGGCGTGGGCGAGTTCGGCGGCGAGACGGCCGCGTGGGCCGGGTGCGGACGGGGCCTCGGGGTCGGGGCGGGGTCCGGTGCCCAGAGGGCGGCGCTCGGTCATCCAGACAGTGTGGTCCCCGTGTTCCCGCTGGGAACACCTCCGGCTGACGTACGGGCCCGGCCGCCCCTGCGAAGGCCGGGCCCCGCGCCTGCGCCGGACGCTACCGACGACGCCGGAGAGCCGGCACCAGGACGGCCACGGCGGCGACATACACGCCGAGCGTGCCCAGGGCCACCTGCGCCGGGTTGGCCCAGGCTGGGGCCAGCCGTACGACGATGCCCGCGGCGGCCGCCAGGACAGCGCCGATGCCCAGAAGCAGCACCAGGAACAGCGCGTCCCGCTGACGCCGCAAGCGCCCCAACTCGGCCTCGGCGGCCTCTGAACGGTGCGGGGCCATGGTGGATGTGGTGGTGCTCATGCTGGTGGTCCTTCCAGAAGCCGGCCTGGGGCCGGAGCGGGTGAATGGGAGCAACAGTGCGACCGGCAGGCGGTACGGCCCAGTTCTCGCGAAAATCCGTTCCGTGCCTGCTCAGAGGGCCCAGAGCGCAGATTCGCGAGCCCTTGACACAGAGACGGCCCGCCATCGCCGGATGAGGCTGCACGGCGTGGGGGTTAGTCCTGCAACCCCTGTCGGCGGCACCGCTGTCGACGTCCTCGGGCCTGCTCACCTGATCGAGGCATCGCGAATTATGGATTCGTTCGAAGGTTCAATGGGGAATCGGTGGAGGGGAATTCGGGGTTTCTGTTGTTGTTTTTGATCGGGTATTGCGCCGACCGATGTTTTCGCCGGATAGAGCCTGATGCTGTGTCAGTTTGGTGTGGTGGCGTGTGCCGTCGCTTGGGTGGGGTGCTTCGGCGGCCCGTGCGGCCGGGGTGGGTTCCTCTGGATCTCAGGTCTGTCCGTGTGTGGCTGCGGTGGTGTCATCGAGATGCGGTGAAGGGGCCTGCCACCCCCAGGGGGGTGGCAGGTTTCTCGGGTTTCTACACAGCTCATGATGTGATGCATCCGATGATGCGGAACCCCTCGGCAATACCCCTCCCGAGGCCCGCGTCAGCGGGCCCAGGTCCTGGAGGCGAAGCCGGAAGGGCCAAGGGGTGGGAGCGTCAGCGGACACCCCAACGGGCCGTAGGCCCGTCGATGTCCGCGCAAGCGCGGACATCTGGTGGCGGGGGGGCTTTT
>NZ_JBSGZP010000899.1:0-2408 GCF_053611065.1 Streptomyces sp. NPDC054840 | reverse complement strand
GCGATGCCCGGTGACGGCACGAACGACGCCCCGGCGCTCGCCCAGGCGGACGTGGGCGTGGCCATGAACAGCGGAACCTCGGCCGCCAAGGAGGCCGGGAACATGGTGGACCTGGACTCCGACCCCACCAAGCTCATCGAGATCGTGGAGATCGGCAAGCAACTGCTGATCACGCGGGGCGCTTTGACGACCTTCTCCATCGCCAACGACGTCGCGAAGTATTTCGCGATCATCCCGGCCATGTTCGCCGTGGTCCACCCGGGTCTCGACAAGCTCAACATCATGGGCCTGCACTCGCCGAACTCCGCGATCCTGTCCGCGGTCGTCTTCAACGCGCTGATCATCATCGCGCTCGTGCCGCTCGCCCTCAAGGGCGTGCGGTACAAGCCGACCAGCGCGGACACGATGCTCCGCCGCAACCTCGGGATCTACGGACTCGGTGGTCTCATCGCCCCGTTCATCGGAATCAAGGTCATCGACATGCTCCTCACACTCATCCCCGGAATCGGCTGATACCCGCCATGAACAACTCTGTCGGCAACACCGCACGACTGATCGGCGCCGGCCTGCGGTCACTCCTCGTCCTCACCGTGCTGTGCGGCGTCCTCTACCCGCTCACCGTGACCGGCATCGCCCAGGTCGCCTTCAGCGGCAACGCCAACGGCTCCGAGATCAAGGACCAGAGCGGCCGGGTCGTCGGATCGTCCCTCATCGGGCAGACCTACAACCTGCCCCGGCAGAACCCCGACGACCCCGAGGAGGCGGCCGAGCCGGACCTGCAGTGGTTCCAGCCGCGCCCCTCCGACGGACTCGGCTCCAACAGCGTCAACACCGGGTACGCGTTGATCCTCTCCGGCGCCACCAACAAGGCCGCCGACAACCCGGACCTCGTCGAGCAGGTCGAGAACGCCAAGGCCTCGGTCGTCGCGGACAACTCCACGGCCTCCTACAAGGTGAACCCGCGGGAGGTCCCGGCCGACGCCGTCACCTCCTCCGGCTCCGGACTCGACCCGAGCATCTCCCCGGAGTACGCGAAGATCCAGGTCCACCGGGTCGCCGAGCGGAACGGCCTCGACGTCAAGCAGGTCGCGAAGCTCGTGGAGCAGCACACCGAGGGCCGCACGCTCGGCTTCATGGGCGAGCCCCGCGTCAACGTCCTCGAACTCAACATCGCGCTCAAGGCCCTCGTCGACAGCTGATCGACATCACCGAGGGAGACCGGGGGGGAACGTGACCTCGTAGTGGTCGTTCCTGGGCGGTCACGGGCCGGCCCACAGGAAGGATCTCTGCCATCAGCGGCTGGGCAAGTGACACGACCGGGCGCCGACCGCCCGCAGGAGGGTGATCACGCTGCTGTGGCCGCGGCGGAGGACGACCTTCACGAGCAGTTGCTCCGCGCGGCTCGGAGAGGAAGGCGCGGACGGCGTTCGCGAAGTCGTCCGGGGCATCGTGGTGGACGACGTGTCCCGTGGCGAGTTCGACGCGGTGGACGGGGCCCGGGTGGCGGGCCTGCATCTCGCGGGCGTGGTACGGGGTGATCTCGTCGCTGTGGGTTCCGTGGACGAGGAGAGTGGGACAGGTCAGGGCAGTCCAGTCGGCCCAGTGGTCGCCGGTGAGGGCTTGTTGGGAGGCGAGGGTGTCGTCGGCCTCGAAGGAGAACACCCAACCGTGCTGCTTCTTGCGGAAGGAACACTCCAGGTAGGGTGCGGCCGCTCCGAGAGCTCGGGCCAGAGCTTCACGCGTTGGTTGTGGTCCGGGCAGACGGCGGGTGAAGGCGGTGTCGACGTCGACGACGGCGCCGATGTCCTCGACGACCAGGGCTGCGACGCGTTCCGGATGGCGGGCGGCGAACTGGTAGGCGTTGACGCCGCCGAGGGAGTGCCCGAGCACCGGCAGTGGGCCGAGACCGAGGTGGTCGTGGAAGGCAGCCAGGTCCTCGACGTAGTCGTCCCGGTTGTAGGACGTGGCGCGATCGGATTCCCCGTGGCCGCGCTGGTCCAGCGCCAACACCCGCCGGTGCGGGGAAAGCGCGGCGGCCAGCGGAGCGAACACGGCGGCCTCGTTGTAGTGCCCGTGCAGGGCCAACACGGGCCGGCCGGGCCCGCCGAAGTCGAGGTAGGACAAACGACGGCCGCGGTGGAGGAAGGAATAACGCACGCCCGCGATCGTAGAGTCCCGCGCCTGGCCGATGAGCACCACCCGCGGCGGTCGTGTCGTAGCGCGCCGCCGGGGCGCGGCCGTGAGCGGTTCCGACGTAGGCGGTTTCCTTCGGATGACCTCGCTGACCGGATGAAGACGGCCGCCAGATGGAGTCCGGAGTCAGAGGGCGGCGGTCGTGTCGTAGCGCGCCGCCGGGCCCCTTTCTGACGGGCCCCGGCGGCCAGCTGGTGGCGCGAACGATCGTGGAG
>NZ_JBSGZP010000898.1:0-2418 GCF_053611065.1 Streptomyces sp. NPDC054840 | reverse complement strand
CGTGAAGATCGTCGCGGTACTCGTCGTACTGCCCGTACGAGTGGTCTGGGAACTGGTCGTCGCCCTGGGCCGGGCCACGCACCGGCACCTCCTCGGGCCCCTTCACGTCCACGTGGTCGCGCCCGTGTTCCGGGTGCTGGGCCGGGTCCTGGTCACCCTCCTCAAGCTGGTCTTCGTCTGGCCGTGGGTCGGGCTGTGGCGGTACGTGATCGCCCCGGTCGGCCGGGGCCTGGCGTGGCTGGGCCGCGGCGCGTACGAGCAGGTGCTCGCGCCGGCCGGCCGGATCCTGATGACCTACGTCCTGCGTCCCCTCGGCACGGCACTGACCTGGGTCGGCCGGGGCGGCATGCGCTACCTGCTCGCGCCGCTCGCCAAGGGCGTCACCCGGATCGTCTGGGCCCTCGGCATGACGCTGTTCGTGTGGCCGTGGGTCGCGCTGTGGCGGTACGTGCTCGCGCCCGTCGGCCGCGGGATCGCATGGCTGGCCGCGGCGGTCCACCGGTACGTGCTCACCCCCGTCGGGCACGGCCTCCTCCGGCTGGCGGTCGCCCTGTACCGGTACCTGCTGCGGCCCGTCGCCCGCGGGATCGCGTGGCTGGCTGTCGCCCTGTACCGGTACGTGCTGCGGCCGGCCGGGCAGGCCCTCGGATGGGCCTGGCGCGTGTCCGGGCGGATCGCCGCCGCCCTGTGGCGCGGCCTCAAACGGGTCGGCCGGGTGCTGGTCGGGTGGCCCGCGTCCCTGGTGTACCGGTACGTCCTGACCCCCGCCGGGCACGCCGCGCGCGGGGTCTGGCGAACCGGCCGTGCCGCGGTCCACGAGGCGCGGGTCACCGTACGCCGTGCGCTGTTCGGTACTCCTCCCGTGGAACCGGCGAGGTCACGGGCGCGTACTCTGGGTAGTACGACAGCCGCAGGCAACACGCCCGCTCCCGAGATCTCCCTCCACGAACGTCAGGGGTGAGCCGGAGGCAGGGCGACGCCCGCCGGCCCCCAGACGCTCAGGGCGACGCGCGAGCCGCGGAGCCCCGCACAAGGAGAAGAACCACTGGGCAAGCGACAGCCCGAAGGCCCGCCTCCCGCACCGGTGGTGCAGCGCATCCGACTGCGCTACACCAAGCGCGGCCGCCTCCGGTTCACCAGTCACCGTGACTTCCAGCGCGCCTTCGAGCGGGCCCTGCGCCGCGCCGAGGTGCCGATGGCGTACTCGGCCGGTTTCACCCCGCACCCGCGCGTCTCGTACGCGAACGCCGCCCCGACCGGCACCGGCAGCGAGGCCGAGTACCTGGAGATCGCCCTCGCCGAGTCCCGCGACCCCGAGAAGCTCCGTGAGCTGCTCGACGAGTCGATGCCGACCGGACTCGACATCATCGACGCCGTCGAGGCCCGCACCTCGGGCCTCGCGGACCGGCTGACCGCCTCCGTGTGGGAGCTGCGCCTGGACGGCGTGGAGCTCGCCGAGGCCGAGCGGGCCGTGACCGCCTTCCTCGCGGCCGAGAACGTGGAGGTGCAGCGTCGGACCAAGAACGGAATGCGGACCTTCGACACGCGTGCCGCGGTCGTGAGCCTGGAAGCGCTTCCCGCCCCGGCTGATAGGCCGCTGGACAGTGCCTGTGCGATACTGCGGCTGGTTGTTCGGCATCTGACACCTGCCGTGCGACCCGACGACGTCCTGTCCGGTCTCCGAGCTGTGGCCGACCTGGCGCCGCCGGTCCCCTCAGCGGTGACCAGGCTGGCGCAGGGGCTCTTCGACGAGGAGTCCGGCACGGTGACCGACCCGCTCGCGCCCGACCGCGAGGCCGACACGGCCGCCCCACCCACGGCCGCCGTAGCGGCCGACGCGAAGGCGCCGGAAGGTCCCGCCGCGTAAGGAACGCCGTCGTCGCGCAGCCCTGGTACTCGGGAGCCACCTGGGTCGGGCCGCGCACTGACCTGAAGACTTCCGCCAGGCCGTACGGACAACACGTACGGAACCGGCGGCCATGGACTACAGCTCCCGTGTGGCGAACGCGCCCCGGAGGCCGGTTCCGCGCTCATTACGCGGAGCCGTGCCGGACCGGAAGTCAGCCGCGGCGCCCGGGAGCGTGACGGGAGAACCGCCCGCAATGCTCAGCAACGAAAACGACATCACTTCTGCTGGTAGCGACGACAGCGGCAGCAGCCCCAGCGACAACCTGCCGCCGCGCCGTCGCCGCCGTGCCGCGTCCCGCCCCGCGGGCCCGCCCGGTGGCGCCGTCACCGAGACGGCCCCGGTGACCGAGGCACCGGCCGCCCCCGCCGAAGAGGCCGCTCCGGCCGCCGCCCCCGCCCGTCCCCGCCGCCGCCCCCGCCCCCCCCACTCCCCCAACCCCGCGGAGGGGGAGGGCATCCCGGCCGAGGTGGCGGCGCGTGAGGTCGATGTCCTGCGGGTGAGCCCGGAGC
>NZ_JBSGZP010000897.1:0-2424 GCF_053611065.1 Streptomyces sp. NPDC054840 | reverse complement strand
TCCGAGGTGGCCGGCAGCGCGGCCACCTCCGCGAGGGCGTCGGCGAAGGCCCCGGCCGAGCCGGCGGTGGCCCCGAGCGCTCCCGTCAGCAGGGACCCGAACAGCTTGCGCCGCAGCACGGTCACGTCGTCGGTGACCAGCCTGCCGGACAGCGGCGGCACCGGCAGGCCGTGCCGTGCCAGCCGGGCCGGGCTGATCCGGATGTCGGCGAGATCGCGGTAGACCAGCCGCAGCGGGGCGCCGCCCGCCGAGAGCACGACCAGGAGGTTCTGGCCGTGCGCCTCCAGCGCCACCCCGAGCTCCAGCACCCGCAGGCACACCGAGAGCGCGAGCCGGGCGAAGTCGGCCCGCCAGGCCGCCGAGCGCGCCGGGCCGAAGAATTCCAGGGCCGCCACCGGAAGCACCCGCTCACCGGCGGCGGCGTCCGCGTACACCTCCGGCGGCTCCCGCAGCACGGCCGCCAGGTCCGGGCTGTGCGCGGTCGTGGCGCCCAGGGTCCGGGTGATGTGCAGTCGGCCGTCGAGCCGTTCGGACAGGCCCTGGGCGAAGGCGGAGACGGCCGCCGCCGTCTCGATGGAGTAGACGGAGATGTCCCGCACGGACGAGGTCAGCCGCGCGCTCAGCGCGGTCTTCACGTGCGCCCCGCCGTCGGCGGGAGCCAGGGTGCGTAGGGCCATCAGCGGATGCGCCGCGACACCGGGCCGCACCCGCTCGTGCTTCAGGACGTGCGCCGCCTGCCACGGGTGCGCCGGGACCAGGATCCGTCCCGCGTCCCGCAACTCCTCCGGCCAGTCGCCGATGACCAGGCATTCCTCGGCCCGTACGGCGACCAGCCCGAGCTCCACCACCGGCCGGTGCTCGGGCGCGTACGCCAGCTGCTCGGCCACCGAGAAACCGGGTCGGGAACGGCAGTTCGGGTGGTAGGGATGCCCGTCGACCACCCGCTGCTCCCACTCCCAGGTGGTCCCCGGGGCCCGGTCCTCCCCGGCGGGCGGCTGACCGGCCCGGGAGAGCGCGAGGGAGGCGGTACACGCGTCCAGCTCGGCGGCGAACTGCTCCCCGTGCGGCACCCCGAGGGCCGTCACCAGCCACGCGGCCCGCCGGTAGGGCCTGCCGTCGAGCAGCAGCTCGCTCACGTAGGGCTCGGTCGCGTACGGGTCCGGCGGCGGGCCCTCCAGCCGGGAGCCCCCGGCCAGCCGCAGCGCCAGGCCGTCGGGCGCGCGCTCACGGCCCACGATCCAGGGCAGCGGTTCGAAGGCCAGGGCCCGCCACAGCCGGGTCAGCACCGCCGCCCGGGCACCGTCGAGCGCGGCGGCGTACATGGGTACGAGCGACGGGCGTACGCCGGCCAGCTCGGCGGCGACGGCCTCTTCGGCCGGGGAAGGTGAAAGATGCATGCTGGGGCTCCGGCATCGGAATATCGCTTTACGGGATGATCAAGCAATGATTGCGGATACCGAAGATCACGACCGGTGGTTGCGCCCTGCGAACCCCCGGCGCACCGGATGGACCGAATGGAATCAGTGGACCTCAACGCCGCCGCCGACGCGTACGCCGCCGCCCCGCTCCTGAACTGCCTGCTCAGGGAGGCGGCCGAACCCGCCGAGGCGTACGGCGCGGGCGCGGGCACAGGCGTGGACGCGGGAACAGACGTACGCGTCCACCGGCTGCGCGGCAGCGGGCGGCTGCTCCGGGTGCGTGGCGGGCGCCGGCCCGAAAGCCCCGAACTGCGCGCGGCGGACGGCTGGCATCCGCTGAGCCACGCCGAACTGGCCAAACTCGTCTCCGACGAACTGGGCCGGTTCACCGGCGTCCCCAACGACGAGCTCGCCGTCGAGATCACCGACAGCCGCGACACGATCGCCGCGCTGCTGGCCGCCCGGGCCGCCGCGGACCCCCCGGCGGACCCGTACCTGCTCTCCGAACAGTCCCTGGTGATGGGCCACCCGCACCACCCCGCCCCCAAGGCCCGGGGCGGGGCGCCGGCCGGGAGCTGGCTGCCGTACGCGCCCGAGGCCTATGCCCGGTTCCCGCTGGTCTTCCTGGGGCTGCGCGAGGACCAGACCGCGGAGGAGGGCGGCCCGGCCGCCTCCGCCGCGATCGAGGCCCTCGCCGACGCCCTGGACGGGCCGCGCGCTCCCGCCGGATACCGGCTGCTGCCCGCCCACCCCTGGCAGCTCGGCCTGGTCGGCGACCGGCCCGCGGTGCGCGAGGCCCTCGCCGACGGGCGACTGCTGCGGCTCGGCACGAGCCGGCGGCCGGCCTGGCCGACCGCCTCGATCCGGACCCTGTACGTACCGGACGCGGAGGCCGACGTCTTCGTGAAGTTCAGCCTCGACGTCCGGATCACCAACGACGTGCGCCGGCTGTGGCGCCACGACCTGCTGAAGCTGCGCCGTACCGACGCGGCCGTCGAGGCCGGCT
>NZ_JBSGZP010000896.1:0-2424 GCF_053611065.1 Streptomyces sp. NPDC054840 | reverse complement strand
AGCCGCCTTGAGCTGTTCGGCGCGCCGGCTCGCGATCACCAGATCGGCGCCGAGCCGGGCGAACTCGGCGGCGATGGCCTTGCCCAGCCCGGTGCCGCCGCCGGTCACGAGGACCGCCTGCCCCGCGTACGTACCGGGTGGCAGGGCGGCGGCGCCGAGCGCCGGGGGCGCGGGCAGGCCGCGCGGAGGGTTCTCCATGCGCCCATCGATAGCGTGCGGGCGCTCAGATCGCCATCCCCGGAGCGTGCCCGAGCGCTGTCGTCGCGCGCCCGCCGGGGATGACGGGCTCATGGGACAGCCTTCAGCTCCCCGGGTTGTACGCCTGCTTGGTCGCGCAGGTCCAGATCACCGGCTTGAGCCTGCCCTTCGTGTTCACGGCCGCCCCGCCGACCCGGTCGGCGTCCGAGACCGCGTCGGCCATGCTCGCCCCGCCCGCGGCCAGCCGCGGCAGGGCCTTGACCGGGCCGGAACCGGCCCGCAGCAGCGCCTGGTCCGGCAGGGTCATCTCGTCCGGGTGGAACTTGGCCGTGCCGACCGTGACGTTCGTGGTCGGGCTGATCGCCTCGAACGTGGCGTACGGGTGCGAGCTCAGGCCGCCGGGAGAGGTGACGGGGCCGCTGAGCGGGGGCTCCCACACCACGGGGGTGTACTCGTGCCACGGTCCGGCCCAGTCGTAGCCGACGATCCGGCGGCTCGCGTCGAGGTCCTGGACGTAGCTCTCGTTCCCCGTGGGCGCCGGCAGCAGGGCGGCGGTGCCGTCCCCCGGCCACACCACCGGGTGGGTGCCCTCCAGGTGCGCGCCGGTTTCGGGGACCTCGTAGTCCTGCGTGGCCATGCCGAGGATGTCGCCCTGGTTGTTGATGCCGGTGACCATCGTGATCCGGGTCCCCGGTCCGGCGTCGGACGGCACGGGCAGTTCGCGGACCTTCAGGCCGTCCTTCCAGACGGTGCCGGTCCCGCCGCTGGAGCGGGAGACCACGTAGCCGGCGTCGTTGATGTCGGCCTCCGGGTAGGAGCCGTCACTGTCGGGCAGCACGGTGATCGCCGCGGCGCCCGCCTGGTACGTGAACAGGGGCGACGTGCCCCCGGAGACGTGCAGGACGCCCACCATCAGGCCGTGCGCGTTTACGGCGAGCACCTGCCCCGTCTGGTTCTGGTCGGTCAGCGGGACCCGGTGCACGGCGGTGCCGGTCCAGTAGACGGGCTTGTAACCCGAGACGCCGACGGCGAGGTCGCCCGCCCCGAGGTCGAAGACGCCCTGGCTGCGCTGCATGTCGCGCACGTACGACTCGTCGCCGATCGAGCCGAGTACCTGGATCTTCGGTGCGCACGTCGTGTCGGCCGCGAGGGCCGGGCCGGCCGCGGTGATCAGGCCGGCCAGAACGATGGCGGCTGCGGCCGCGGACATGCTTCTTCTCATGTGGTGGTCCCCCCTGGACAGGTGCTGTTCCCCGTTGAGTCATGACACGTGCACGCCACATGGTGCCTGATCTTGAGGCGGACGGGGCCTGAATGACGCGTGTTGCTCCGTCCCGCAGGGCTCTTCACCCCCGCCAGTGGTTCCCAGAGAAGCAAGCGACTGCTTAGTATGCCCGCGGAGCATGGTTCCCCGACGGCGGCTGGAGGCCCCGGATGCTGGCATGGCGAGTACATACCCCCGGCGAACCCCGAGAGGCCCTTCGCCTCGAAGAGATTCCCGAACCGGTCCCGGGCGAGGGTGAAGTGCGGCTGCGGGTGCTCGCCGCGAACCTCAACTTCCCCGACGCGCTGCTCGTCCGCGGCCAGTACCAGATCCGCCCGCCGCTGCCCTTCACCCCCGGCGTCGAGATCTGCGGTCTCACCGACGACGGCCGCCGCGTCATCGCCACCCCCAGCCTGCCCCACGGGGGCTTCGCCGAGTACGTGATCGCGTCCGAGCGCGGTCTGCTGCCGGCGCCCGAGAGCCTCGACGACGCCCAGGCCGCCGCCCTGCACATCGGCTACCAGACCGGCTGGTTCGGCCTGCACCGCCGGGCGCGCCTCCAGCCGGGCGAGACCCTCCTCGTGCACGCCGCAGCCGGCGGGGTCGGCAGTGCCGCCGTCCAGCTCGGCAAGGCAGCGGGCGCCACCGTCGTCGGGGTCGTCGGAGGCAAGGCCAAGGTGTCCACCGCTGAGGAACTCGGCTGCGACCTGGTGATCGACCGGACGACCGAGGACGTCGTCTCCCGCGTGAAGGAGTTCACCGGCGGACGCGGAGCCGACGTGGTCTACGACCCCGTCGGCGGCGACTCGTACACCGCCTCCGCCAAGTGCGTGGCCTTCGAGGGCCGCATCGTCGTCGTCGGCTTCGCGAGCGGCACCGTCCCCGCCCCCGCCCTCAACCACGCCCTCGTCAAGAACTACTCGATCCTCGGCCTCCACTGGGGCCTCTACGCGGCCAAGGAC
>NZ_JBSGZP010000895.1:0-2424 GCF_053611065.1 Streptomyces sp. NPDC054840 | reverse complement strand
CCGCCAGACTGAAGCCCAGCGCCACCACCAGCTTGCTCCACAGCAGCCGCGCCCGCGGCACCGGCGAGGCGAGCAGGTAGCGCAGCGAGGACCAGCTCGCCTCCGAGGCCACGGTGTCCCCGCAGAACAGGGCCACCGGCACCACCAGCAGGAAGCCGGCCGAGACGAACAGGCAGGTCGCGGCGAAGTTCGCCCCCGAGGCCGTGGCCGTGTCGATCAGGGTGATGCGGCCGTTCCCGCCGCCCCGGCTGCCCGGCCCGCCGCCCACCGCGAACGCGATCATCAGGATGAACGGCAGTGCGGCCAGCACCCCGGCCATCACCAGCGTCCGCCGCCGGCGCCACTGCCGCAGCGCCTCCACGCGCAGCGGGAGCGTACGGCTCGCCCGGTAGCCCGGAGCCACCTCCCGCACCGTCGTCGCCGTACTCACGCCGCACCTCCGATCAGGGTGAGGAACGCGTCCTCCAGTCGCCGGTGCGGTCCTACCCCGCTCACCGGCACCTCCAGCCGCACGAGTTCGGCGATCAGCCCCGCGGCCGTCGCGCCTTCGAGCCGTACGAGCAGCCCGTCATCGGCCGCCACCACGGAACCCACTCCCTCCAGCGCCGCGACCTTCTCGACGCTCACCTCGTCCACCGGCTCCGCCAGCGTCACCAGCAGCGTGTCCCCGCCGCCGGTGATCTCGGCGACCTCGCCCGCCGCGACCCGCCGGCCGCGGTCCATGACCACCAGGTGCGTACAGGACTGTTCCACCTCCGACAGCAGATGGCTGGAGACGATGACCGTCCGGCCGCCCGCGGCGTAGCGGATCATCACGTCCCGCATCTCCCTGATCTGTGGCGGGTCCAGACCGTTCGTCGGCTCGTCGAGGATCAGCAGGTCCGGCATCCCGAGCATGGCCTGCGCGATCGCCAGCCGCTGGCGCATGCCCTGCGAGTACGTGCGTACCGCGCGCTCCAGCGCGTCGCCGAGCCCGGCGATCTCCAGGGCCTCCGCCATGTGCGAGTCCTCGGCCGGGCGGCCGGTGGCCTGCCAGTACAGCTCCAGATTGGCGCGGCCCGTCAGGTGCGGGAGGAACCCGGCACCCTCCACGAAGGCCCCGACCCGGGACAGTACGGGCGCACCGGCCCGTACCGCGTGCCCGAACACCCGGATCTCCCCGGCGTCCGGGGAGATCAGCCCCATCAGCATCCGCAGGGTGGTGGTCTTCCCGGCGCCGTTGGGCCCGAGCAGTCCCAGCACCTGCCCCTTCTCGACGCGGAAGGACAGGTCCCGTACCGCGTACCGGTCCTGCGCCTTCGCGTACCGCTTCGTCAGCCCGGTGATCTCCAGGGGTACGTCGGCCCGTGCGGCCTCCGGCTGCGGCGTGCCGGACCGGGGCCCCGAGGGGCCACGGCCGGGCCGCCGGATCCCGAGCAACGCCGCGGCCAGGGCCACCGCGCCCAGCGGCAGCCACCAGGTCCAGGCGGGCAGCCCGGCCGTGGCGGTCCGTACGTCCGCGGCGACGGGCACGGTCAGCGGGCCCTCCACGGCGACGGTGTAGGTGGCCGGCGCGGCCGGGGTCGCGTAGCCGAGGTCGGTCGCGGCCACCACCAGCCGCAGCCGGTGGCCGGCGACGGCGGCGTGGTCGATCGCGGGCAGTCGCAGCCGCACGGTCGCGCCCTGCTGCGCGTTCTCCACCCGCACCGGGGCGACCAGCTGGCTCGGCAGCACCTGCTGCCGGCCGTCGGGCCCCACGTCGTACAGCTTGCCGAACAGAACGGCCGCACCGTCCGCAGCCGTCGACCTCACCTTCAGGGTGAGGGTCGGGGTGCCGGTGATGCGCAGGTCCTCGGTGAGCGGCGCCGAATCGAACCGGGCGTTCTGGCCCGGGAAGTCCAGCGAGAGCCCGACCCCGAAGGCGGCCAGCTGCCCGCCGATGCCCGGCAGCGAGGACAGGGCGGGAGGCGCGCCCCCCGCAGGATTGGCGAAGGTCTGCTCCCGTCCCGTCAGGGCGAACTCCCGCGGGCCGGAATCCAGCCCGGGGTAGCGCTCGCCGCTCGCACCGCGGAGGGTGACCTCGCCGTCGGTGGAGTCGATGCCTCCGGAGCGCGTGACCCGGAACGCCGGGCCGGTGTCGGCGCCCTCGTCCTCCTTCAGGTGGCGGTCGAACCAGGAGGCAACCCGGGCCTCGGTCCGGTCGGCCTCGCGCATGCCGCCGTCGTGCCCGCCGGCCGCCCAGTCCACGGATACGGGCGCGCCGTTCGCCGCGATGGCCTTGGCCATGGCATCGGCCTGGTCCAGCGGGAAGAGGGAGTCTTCCTGACCCTGGACGATCAAGGTCGGCACCTTGATCCGGTCGCCGACGGCCGACGGGCTGCGCTGCTCCAGCAGGGCGCGGGCCTCGGCATCGGGCGTGCCCGCCACCGCGACGCGTTCGTACAT
>NZ_JBSGZP010000894.1:0-2427 GCF_053611065.1 Streptomyces sp. NPDC054840 | reverse complement strand
CCCACGCCTCCGCCGCGGACGCGGCGGCGACGGACGCGGAGCGCGACGCCGCTTCCGCCCGCAAGGCGGCCACGGCGGCGGAGGCCGACGCGAAGTCCGCGGACACGGTCGCGACCAAGGCCGAAACCGACGCCACGACGGCGGAGACCGCCGCGAAGCGGGCCCAGGAGGCGGCGAAGGAGGCGCAGGACGCGGCGACCCGAGCGGAGAACCAGAAGAACCACGACACCATCGCCTCGGGCGGTGTGACCGGCCGCAAGGGCGTGTTCACGCGCAACACGATCGAGCCGGTCGGAGAGCCGGTGGACCAGAACAAGTGCGTCCTGGAAATCGGCTTCGACGGCTGCACGGTGACGTTCAAGCTGAGCTACAACCTCACCGTCGACTTCTACATGTGCACGGACCCGGCAGCATCGGAGAACGTGACCGAGGCCAACTGCCCGGCCGAGTACGTGACCTGGCTCTACGCCGAGAACATGGGCCTGCAGGCGTACTACAAGGACGTCTACTTCAGCAGGTGGGAGCTCGCCAAGATCTTCGACAAGATGTTCCTGAAGACCCTATGGCACATGGTCACGGACGACTTCGTCAACTGCTACAAGGGCGACATACAAGCCTGCATCGCGGTGAAGATCGACATGATCATGGGGATCAAGAACAAGCGCCTCGAACTCATCATGGACTCCATGCTGGCCTACCGGGCTGTCATGAGGAACGGCGTGGGTCTGGAGGACGCCAGGGCGCTGGCCAAGAAGGCCGAGATGGACGAGAGCACGATGGCCGCCCTGGAGCGTGAGATCGACCTGTCCCAGCGGCTGTTCGGCTCATGCAAGAGGAACAGCTTCCCCGCGTCGGTGCCCGTACTCATGGCGGACGGTTCGCACAAGCCGATCGGGTCGGTGCGGGTCGGTGACATGGTGACGGCAGGCGATACCGAGTCGGGGACGACCAGGCAGCAACAGGTGACCGCCGCATTCCGGCACGACACCGATCGGCTGATCGACATCGTCCTGACCGACGGCAGCGGTCTGAGCACTACAGCCGGCCACCGGCTCTTCGTCGTGGACCGCGGTTGGACCTTCGCCTCCGACCTGGCAGTGGACGACAGGCTGCAGGATCCGGCGGGCCGGGAGCGGACGATCGCCGCTCTGGGCGATCGTGGGGACATCGCTCCCGTAGAGGTGTTCGACCTCACCGTCGACGGTCTGCACACCTTTTACGTGCAGGCGCAGGGCCCGGCGCCGGCGGACGTGCTCGTCCACAACTGTGCGGATATTGTCGGCGATGAGGGAATTTCGGGTGCCCACACACTCTCGGACCATGTCGGCCTGGACCGGGCGACGATATTGAAGAAGCTGGAGAAGAGCCCGGTCGCCACGGAGTGGCTCGATGAGGCCACTGCGGCTTCCTCCGTACGGCAGGCCTTCGACGAGTGGAGTGCGATCCCTGGCAACAAGGACAAGCTGCTCGCATGGCTGAAGAAGCAGCAAGGGAAGTCAGGCTTCGATCCGGGTACGGATCTCTTTCCGATCGACCGTCAACTGCGTGACAAGGGCTCCCTTGGCAGGGTGTGGCGGCACGGTGAGCCGGATGCGCAGGGCAATCCCACCCTCATATCGACGCCGGTCGGGAACACGGTGATCATTAGGATCAAGCAGGTGAAGAAGAAGGTCGACGGGAAACATCAGGACGGGTTCGTCGTGTACACGAGCTACCCGGAGTAAAGGACACATGGGTGAACCAGGACCACCACCCCCGGCTCGGTACGGACATCGGGCTCAGCGGCCTGATGAAAACGTTCCGCTACCCCCGGACGAACAAGATGTCCATCGCCCTCGCCACCGTGTGGTCGTTCGCGAACCGCGAGGATGGTGCGTACGCCCATCAGCTGCTGGACGACGTCAGGCGGCTGCTGGCTTCGGACCTGTCCGGCCCGGAGGTGTCCACACTGTGGCAAGCGGGGACGTTCCGGGACTTCGACCTGGAACTCTGCGGGATCGAGGGACGTCAGTGGTTGACGTGGATCGAGGAGATCGCCGAGTACCGCATCACCTGGAACGTGGGTGACGCACCCGTCCCGTCGGATTCGTCACCCGCTCGCGGGTTGACGGAAGCGGTGCTGGGCGAGATCGCGTCGGTGGCCCAGGACCTGGAGTCGGCCACAGCGGGGCACGCCTATGTCGCGGTGCGCGGCGTGGTTCCGGCGCTGAGGCGGGTTGTCTCCGAGGTCGATCCGGATCTCGGCTTCCGCTTGCTGCTGCGCGTACTCAAGTCCTACTTCCTGCCGGTCGGCCCCACGCGCGTCGCGGGTTTCCACGCGCTCGCGGAGCCGTTGGGGCTGGAGAAGGCGCTCGTCGAGGACGGGGACTTCAACGTTTGGCCCGAACTCGGCTGATCAGCCGGAGAACACCGAGGGCGGTGCCCCGG
>NZ_JBSGZP010000893.1:0-2428 GCF_053611065.1 Streptomyces sp. NPDC054840 | reverse complement strand
GAGTAGAAGGCCGTACTGCGGACGGCGCCGTCGAGCCCCCGCGAATGGGCCCGGCGCACCCCCTCACAGGTGAAGCCCAGCCGTTCCATCGCGGCTCTCGACCGGCCGTTGCGCGCGTCCGCGCGCAGCGAGATACGCCGTACCCCCCAGGTCTCGAAGGCATGGCGGAGCATGAGCAGCTTCGCCTCGGTGTTGATGCCGGTCCCCTGGGCGCCCGGGGACAGCCAGGTATTGCCGATCTCGGCGGCATCGGGGATCGCCGTCGCCGGATCGCCGAACGGGACTCCGGGCACGGCGGGCCAGACCAGAGGCCCCTGCCAGTAGTCGAGTTCCAGGAACCGGGTCGAACCGACGACCCGCCCGTCGGTGGCTCTGACCACCGCGAACGGGAGCGATCGACCCGCGGCCTGATCGGCGAGGGCGCGTTCGATGTACTCGTGTGACGCCTGCACACCGTGGGGCACGGGAGTGAAGGCGTAAGTCGTACGATCCTCGGCCCCGGCCACGGCCAGAGCCTCGGTGTGGTGGGGGGCGAGGGGCTCGAGCCGCACGGTGCGGCCCGCGAGGTGTACGGGTACGGGCACGGAGCCTTCGGTCCTTCTGGGCGGTGGGGTGGTTGCACAGTCTGCGTCCATGACGTCGCCCCCCGTGCAAAACACGAGTGAAAGGCAACCGGCTGTCAGGTGAACGCGAGTGGCTCAATGTAGCTCCTCGAAGTCCTCTCTTGAACCCCCAATTCGGCAATGGCGCGACACTGTTTTTCGGGGACTCGGGTCTTCGCCGCGGAGCGCCCGTCATCACGATCCACGGACATGACCTCCACCGTACGACGTGGGCCCTCCGGAGGGCTGTGCCGACCGCCGCCGGTCACCGTGTGATCATGGCTGACCTGCGAGGATGAGAAAAAAGTCCGGTGGTCCCGAGCGAGGCCCCGCGCGCCGATCCCGCAGCCCGTCCCGGCGTCGCACCGACCCGCCCGGGCATCGAACAGATGGTCGTCGGCGGTGTGTCCGTGAACGGTGGGATCACGGAGCGGTACGACTACGCCACCCGGGTCCGGTACGGCGGTTCCCGAGGGGGCCGCCGTAGAGTCGGGACGATGTTTCCGTCGGTCGAGGAGGGCGTTCATGCTGCGAGGGTTTGCGACGATCAACTTCTGGGCCGACGACCTGGAGGCGGCGAAGGCCTGGTACACCGAGGTCCTCGGGATCGCCCCGTACTTCGAGCGTCCCGGGTACGCCGAGTTCCGCATCGGCGACTACCAGCACGAGCTGGGCATCGTCGACCGCCGTTACGCCCCGCCGGGCGCGGCCGAGGGCCCGGGCGGCGCGGTGGCCTACTGGGCTGTCGACGACCTTCCCGCCGTCCGGCAGCGGCTGCTTGATCTGGGGGCCGACGAGTACCAGCCGGTGACCGCGCACGGTGACGGGGGCTTCGTCACGGCGGCCGTCACCGACCCGTTCGGGAATGTGCTCGGCATCATGCGCAACCCGCACTACCTGGAGGTCCTCGAAGGAGCGACTCCGGACCCGGCCTGATCCCGGACCCGGCCTGACCCCCGTCCCGCGCCGCTGAGATCATTTCGGCCATGGACGACGTACTGCGGCGACTGGCCGCCGTGGGGCCCTTCTTCACCGTGCCGTACGGGAAGGAGCCGCCCGGTGCCGGTTTCCGGCCGCTCACCGCGCTGTACGGGGAGCGGCTCGTGCCGTACGTGGCCGAGGTGGGCCGGCGCATCGGCACCGGACCCGGCCGGGTGGCCGCCTCGACCGCGCAGCTCGGGATCGCCTCCCGGCTCTGGTCGCTGGGGCTCGGCTGCGCGGCACTGGCCGGCCGGGTGCCGGACCTGGCCGCCGACCGGGTGTGGTGGCGGCTGCCGGACGCTGGATCGCTCCAGCTGTGGCTGCCCGAGCCCGCCCCGGGCCGGCCGGCCGAGGCCCTCGGGGAGAACGTCCTGGCGAACCTGGCCGTGCTCGAGGAGGGCCTGCGCGAGCGCTTCGGGGTCTCGCCGAAGGTGCTGCGGGGGAACGCGGCGTCCGGGCTCGTCGGGGCGCTGCGGGTGCTGATCGACCGGGTGCCGGGCGGCGCGGCCGTGGAGCTGGCGGGAGCGCTGCTGAGCGACGGCGGAGCGCTGGCGGGAACCGGCACCTTCATCCACGAGGAGGGGCTCGGGGTGGCCTTCGTACGGCGCAGCTGCTGCCTTTACTACCAGGTGCCCGGGGGCGGGCTCTGCGGGGACTGCGTGCTGCGGACGGGGCGGCGGACCGGCTGACGGTCCCGGGGCGGCGCGCGGGCCGCTCGGAGCGGGGGAGGGCGCGCCGACCCGGGCCGGTCACGGGCCCGGCGTACGGTCCGCTGCACGACCGCCCGCACGCCGCACGCCGCACCCGCCTTCCGCACCCACCCGCCGCGCGGCCCTGACCGGGCT
>NZ_JBSGZP010000892.1:0-2431 GCF_053611065.1 Streptomyces sp. NPDC054840 | reverse complement strand
TGCGGCGCATGGCCTGGCCCTTGCCCATGGCGGCCTGCGCCCAGGCCTCGATGGTGTGCAGCATGGCGCGCGTACGGGGGAGGGTCTGCTCGCCCGAACCGGACTGGGCGAGCTTCATCAGGTCCAGGGCCTCGTTCGGCTTGCCCAGGTGGACCATCTGGCGGGCGGCGCGGGACAGCGCCTCACCCGCGCGCGGCCGGTCGCCGCCCTCGCGGGCGGCGTGCGCGGCGATGACGAAGTACTTCTGCGCCGTGGGTTCGAGGCCCACGTCGTGGGACATCCAGCCGGCGAGGACCGCCAGGTTGGCCGCCACCCCCCACAGGCGCCGCTGGAGGTGGTCGGGGTGGTGGTAGGCGAGCATGCCGCCCACCTCGTTGAGCTGGCCGACGACGGCCTTGCGCTGGAGTCCGCCACCCCTGGAGGCGTCCCAGGCACGGAACACCTCCACGGAGCGCTCCAGTGCCTGGATCTCCTGGGAGCCGATGGGCGCTGCCTCGTAGCGGTCGTAGCCCGCTGGGTCGGCCTGGAAGGAGTCCCCGAAGTTCCGGCCGTCCTTCGCCAGGGCGGGGTCGGTGTGCAGCCAGTCGTACATGGCGTTGCTGAGGGCGGAGCCGGCGGTGAGTACCGCTCCCGCGCCCATCAGTCCGCGACGGTTGAGCATGAGGTCCATTCCCGTGAATTCGGTGAGGACCGCGGCTGTGCGTTCGGGCGCCCATGGCATCCCGTCGGGGTTCTCACGAGCCCCGTCCGGCTGCCGTCTGGTGGTGCGCCGCTGCCGTACGAACCCGAGGTCCTCGATGGTCACGACACGACCGAGCCGCTCGGTGAACAGTGCTGCCAGTACCGTGGGCACCGGTTCGCGGGGGGCCTCCCCCATGTCGATCCAGCGCCGCACCCGCGAGGTGTCGGTGGCCAGCTGGGGGTGGCCCATGGCCGCCGCCTGTCTGTTCACCATCCTCGCCAGCTCGCCCTTCGACCAGCCGGCCAGGCCGAACAGGTCGTTCAAGCGGGTGTTCGGACCTTTGCTCACGTCAAGCCCCCAGGTTCTCGGCTGAGTTGACAGTAGCCCGCCGTCAGATGCCCAGCGACTATTCGCCAGGCTTCGCCAGGGCACGCCCGATGGTTCGCCACCTTGCGCCGGGTGTCAGGTAGGAATGCGCCTCCCCGACCCGGTTCACCGGCGGAACTCCCCAGGGTGAAGTACGGGATCCGGCGGGGCGGCGTACGCAACTCGTCGGCGCACGAAGGGATCCGTATCACCATGTACGCAGCAACCTCCTCCGTGTCCGCACCGGTCCGGTCGCACCGCACGCTCCCGGCTGGCGGCGGCCCCTACCTCGAACCCGGCCGCCCGCCGGTTCCGGCACAGGGCGCCGTCCGGGCGCGGCGGATGCCGGGTACCGGATCACTGCCCGTCAGCGGAAGAATCGACCTCTCGGGGCCGCAGGGAGCGCAGCTGCGCACCGCGCTCGCCTCGGTGCAGCGGATCTGTCCGGAGTTCGCCCCGGTGCAGGTACTACGGCGCAGCGGCCGTTCGGTCCTCCTGGTGGGCACCACCGGCCGGATGACCGCCGTCGCGAAGGTTTTACTGGATCACTCGCCCGAGTGGCGTGAGCGCTACCAGCACGAAATAGCGGCATACCGGGCCTTCGTCCGGCACCGCCCGCCGGTCCGGGTGCCGCGGCTGATCGCCGCCGACCCCGAGAACTGCACGCTGGTGGTGGAGCGGATGGCGGGCCGGGTCGCGGCGCTGCAGCGGCACCCGGTGGAGCCGCCGCCGCGGGTGGACCTCCGGGCGGCCCTGGGCGCGGTGTGCCGGGTCAACCAGTGGCGGCCGCCGTCAGAGTTGTTCGGCACCCCGATGAACTACGCGCGGCGGATCGCCCGCGACTACGAGTTGGGCCTGCTGACCGACCGGGACCTCGGTGACCTGCAGAAGCTGCTGCACGGCGTGAAGCTGTCGGGCACGGCGCTGCAGTTCAACCACGGTGACGCCCTGCTGTCGAACCTGCTGCTGTCGCCGGCCGGTCCGGTCCTGCTCGACTGGGAGCACGCGGGCTGGTACCTGCCGGGCTACGACCTGGCCACGCTGTGGACGGTACTGGGCGACGCCCCGGCCGCGCGCGCCCAGATCAGCCGGCTCGCCCAGTCGGCCGGTCCGGCCGCGCGGGACGCCTTCCTGGTGAATCTGATGCTGGTACTGACCCGGGAGATCCGGATGTCCGAGACGGCGGTGCAGCGCTCGATGCTGGCGACCGCCCCGACCCAGTCGCTGCCGGTGGGCGCCCTGTCCTCCGGCGAGGAACAGCGGCTGCTGCTCCGCCGCCTGCACGACGATGCGGGGATGGCGCGCCGAGCGGTCCGCGCGGCGGTCGCCACGCGCTGACCGTCCCCCCGGGACGCGAAGCCCCGTGGCCCCACCGCCACGGGG
>NZ_JBSGZP010000891.1:0-2431 GCF_053611065.1 Streptomyces sp. NPDC054840 | reverse complement strand
CTGCGGGTCCAGCGCCCGCTCGGAGCCCGCGATGTCCTCACGTGCGGCGACGTACAGCTTGCCCTGCCACAGGGGCAGCAGCCGGACGTCGTCGGCGAAGATCTTCTGGGCCTGCTCGAACTCCTGGACGCCGGCCGAGCGGTCGCCCTCGCGGCGGGTCTTGGGCAGCAGCTCGGTCAGGATCTCGGCGGGCTCGTACGGGGTGCCGACCGCGTTCTCCTTGCCGACGAACGGCGCGATGAAGTTGTCCGGGTCCGGGAAGTCGGGGAACCAGCCGCGGCCGAAGATCGGGTACTCACCGGTCTTGTAGCCGGTCTGGAAGGTCTTCCAGGGCTGGCTGCGCAGGGTGATCCGGAACAGCTGGCTCTCGTCCAGCTGCCGCTTGAGCTCGGTGAACTCGTCGGCGGTCGAGGAGCCGTAGCGGTCGGTGGTGTACCAGAAGGTCAGATCGACCGGCTGGGTGATCCCGGCGTCCCTGAGGATCTTCTTGGCCTTGGCGACGTCCGCCGCGCCGTACTTGTCGTAGAAGGGCGTCTTGTGGCCGACGACCCCCTTGGGGACCATCGAGTACAGCGGCTCGGCGGTGCCCTGGTAGACCTTGGAGACGAGCGCACCGCGGTCGACGATCTGGGCGATGGCCTGGCGGACCGGGAGCTTGGCGACCAACGGGTCCTTGGGGTTGAAGACCAGGTAGCGGATCTCGGCGCCGACGTTCTCGACGACCTGGACGCCCAGGGCGTGCGCCGCGGGGGTCTGGAGGTCGGTGATCTCCGGGGCCGACAGGCCTCGGTAGGTGGCGTCGATCTCCTTCGCCTTCAGCGCCGCGACCATCTTCGGGGAGTCCGCGAAGTAGCGGATGGTCACGGCCTTGTTCTTGCGGTTGGCGAAGCCCGTGTAGCTCGTGTTACCGGTGAGCACCGCCTCGGCGCCCTCCTTGTACGAGTCGAGCACGTACGGGCCGGAGCCGGTGACCTTGTCGCCCTCGCGGACCTTGTCGGCCGGGTAGTCCTTGGGCGCCACGAGCGAGGCGGCGGGCGAACCGAGGACGTACGGGAAGGTGGCGTCCGAGGTGTTCAGGTGGAAGACGACCGTCAGCGCGTCAGGGGTCTCGATCTTGTCGAGGGTGCCGAAGAGGCCCTTGGGGCCGACGTTGGAGCCGATGGTTTTGATCCGGTCGAGGGAGTACTTGACCGCCTTGGAGTCGAGTGGCTCGCCGTTGGAGAACTTCAGGCCCTTGCGCAGGGTGCACCGGTAGGCCTGGCTCGCCGCGTCCGTGAACTCGCAGCTCTGGGCCGCGTCGGGCTGGGGCTTGCTGGAGCCCGTCGGGAAGGCCAGCAGGGTCTGGTAGACGTTCCGGTACAGCTCCCAGGAGCCGTCCCACGCGGCCGCGGGATCGAGGGTGCTCGGTGCGCTCGTGGTACCGACGACGATCCTCTTCATATCGTCGCCGTCGTCCTCCGACAGCAGGCCGCATCCGGCGAGCAGGGATATGGACGCAAGGGCCGCAGAGATCTGCAGGCATCTGGTCCGGTTGAACACGTGCACGCTCCTCGATCAGCCAGGGGTGCGGCAGACCCTACCGCAGTGCCCCACGAATCCAATGGGTTGGTTTCGTGAGGCACTTGACCGGTTCCGTGCGTATTCGGTATGCATTTACCTCCCTCTCGGAGGCAAATACGTCCGATTATCGGTCAGTGGACCCCGGCATTGAGGAACATCCCTCCATCGACGACGAGAGTTTGCCCCGTGATCCATTCCGCTTGTGCAGATGTGAGGAACGCCGCCGCCCCGCCGATGTCCTCGGGGAGCCCGAGTCGGCCGAGGGGATAGGCCGCCGCCGCCTCCTGCTCCCGGCCCTCGTAGAGCGCCTGCGCGAACTTCGTCTTGACCACCGCGGGCGCGATCGCGTTCACCCTCACCCCGGGCGCCATCTCGTGCGCGAGCTGGAGAGTGAGGTTGACCATGGCGGCCTTGCTCATCCCGTAGGCGCCGATGAAGGGCGAGGCGGAGACCCCGGCGATGGAGGCGATGTTCACGATCGCGCCGCCGTTGTCCTTCTGCCAGGCGTGCCAGGTCCGCTGGGCGAAGCCGAGCGCCGAGATCACATTGGTCTCGAAGACCTTCCGTGCCACCCCGAGGTCCAGGTCCGCGATCGGCCCGAAGACGGGGTTGGTGCCGGCGTTGTTCACCAGGAAGTCGACACGGCCGAAGGCCTCCATCGTGCGCTCGACGGCGACGGCCTGGTGGGCCTCGTCGTGCGCCTTGCCCGCGACCCCGATCACCCGGTCCGCACCGAGCCGCTCGACGGCCTCCTTGAGGCTCTCCTCGTTGCGACCGGTGATGCAGAGCCGGTCGCCGCGGGCGACCAGCGCCTCGGCGACGCCGTAACCAATGCCCCGGCTCGCGCCGGTGATCAGCGCGACCTTGCCGC
>NZ_JBSGZP010000890.1:0-2438 GCF_053611065.1 Streptomyces sp. NPDC054840 | reverse complement strand
CGCGTGGACCGCGCTGAGGCCCTCGTGGCTGAACAGCACCTCGACCGGGAGGTTCCGCTCCTTGCCGTCGCCTCCGGCGACGGTGACCGTGGACGAGCCGCCGAGGTCGGTCCAGACGGCCGACACGGGAACGGTCAGCGAGCCCTTGGGGCTGCGCCGGAGCTCGACGGCGATCTGCTGGGTTGCCCCCTCCTCGGCCTCCGCGCCGGTGGGCACGAACAGGGCCTCGTGCCGGCCGCCCGCGGTGCCGGAGCCGTTGCCACTGCCCGCTCCCGTGCCCGCCGTGCCCGCTCCCGCCGTGCCCGACGTGGCCGCGCCGTCCTGTCCCCCGCTCTTGCCCTGCTGTTCCCCGCTCTTGCCGTCCGAGGGGCTGTCGAGGGAGCCCAGGGTGCCTTCCCTGCCCTCGTACGGACCCGTGCCGAAGCGGATGACCGCGTCGGGCGGCAGATCGCGCAGCCGCGTGCGCTGGTCCGCGCTGAGGGCGGCCCGTACCTGGCGGCCGCCGCTGCCGAGGACGACGAGCGGCTTGTCGGCGGCGTCGCCGACCGCTGCGGTCACCTGCACCACGGTGGCCGGCAGGGCGCCGACGTACGCGACCTCCGCGGCCGGCAGCAGCTCACCGGGCTTGGCCGGCCCGGGGGCGGGCGGTGTGTCCGCGCCGCGGGCGGGCGGCGCGCTCGCGCCCCCGGTGCCCCCGGTGCCACCCGTGCCGGGGGCCGAGCCGGTGCCGCCGTCGGTCTCCGCGCCGCCCCGGGGGGCCGCGCCGCCTCCCGCGGACGCCCCGCCCGCGCGGGCCGTGCCAGAGGTGGATCCGCCTCCCCCGGTGGTGCTCTGCCCCTGCCCCGCGGGCGCCTCGTACCCGGCCGCCACGTACAGCTTGCGCACCGCCTCGACGGTGGCCGGGCCGTACGTGCCGTTCACCGCCGTCCCGTACAACGGCTGCAGCGCGCGCTGCAGTTGTTGCACGTCCGGCCCCTTGTCACCCGCTTTCAGGTCGCGGTAGGCGGGAAAGCGCCCGGGGAGCAGCAGGACCGGCCGGCCCGACACCTCCGCGACTACGGCCCCGGCCTTGAGGCTCTTGCCCGCGGCCGCGGGCAGGGCCGTCACGACCGCGCGGCTGGTGCCCTGCGGCTGGACGCCGCTGATGGTGGTGCGGGAAGCCGTCTCGACCTTCCCGGTCAGCTCCATCCTCTCGACGAGCTGCTGGTCGGAAACCTTCCCCGTGATCCGGGAGGGCGGGGGCGCGGCGGCGTTCGAGGCACGCTGCTCCGGGGTCCTGGCCTGGGAGGCGATCCACCAGACGGAACCGGAACTGCCGAAGAGCACGACGACGACGACGGCGACGACCAGGCCCCTCCTGGCCCTCTGCCGCGCGTTCGTCGCCCGCCCGCCGGACGGCTGGGCCACCTGGGTCTCATCGGGGTCTTCGAGGCTCATGACTGTATTAGGACGTCTCTCGCAGTAGATCCTGGGCTTTGCCCTTGGCTTTCGTGATGAGTTCCAGCCACGCCGTGATTTCCGCTTCGTGCTTCACCAGCGAGGCGGCCGAGGCCTTGCTCTTGGCCTCCCGTGCCTTCGTGTTGAGACCGACCTTCGTGCCGCACTCGGCATCGGTGGTGGCCTGCTTGATCTCCGCACGCTGGGCGTTGTCGAGCGCCGCGGTATCACCGTCGGGAATATTCGCGTACTGCGAGAGCGCCGATTCCCTGGCCTTCTCCGGAGTCGCGATCTCCGGGTAGCCGCCGGACTTCATGCAGGAGGCCCATTCCGAGAGCGCCTTCTGATATCCGTCGTCATCGGCGAGGATGTTCGCGCCGTTCTGCTTGACGCTGTTGTACACGGTCCAGTTGAGCCGGAGGTATTCCTTCACGTCCCCGTACACGGCCTTGAGGGTCTCGCCGCGGCAGCCTTTCGACGGCACCATGACCTTGCCGCCGCCGAAGTCGAACTCCACGCCGCCCTCGGGCTTGTCCACGTATCCGTCCATGGCCATGCTGTGGGCCCGCTTGACGTCCTCGGGCAGCGCGTCGAAGTCGTCCGCGCCCTCCTGGGACTTCTGGTTGTCCGACCTGCGCGGGTCCGCCCCGTAGCCCACGGTGCGGGCGGTCTCGGCCGACGGGGAGAGGTCCTCGCTGCGCTTCTTGCCGCTGTTGGTGGCGGTGCCGCCCGAGGGGAAGACCTTGAAGCCCTTGTCGTTCATGCACTTGCGGATCAGTTTGGACTCCGCGTCGCGCTCCTGGTCCAGCGCCGCGTTGGCACTGTCGAGCGCCGTCTGCGCCCTGCGGGCCGTCTCCATGTCCTGCGGGGCTTCCTCCGAGCAGGCCGAGGCGGCCGCGCCCAGCAGTACCGTCACCGCGATCGCCGTCATACCCCGGGTGCGCTTCTTCAATGTCGTGTCCTCTTGAAGGTGCGGCCGGGCCGCCTCCGCGACGCGGGGG
>NZ_JBSGZP010000889.1:0-2447 GCF_053611065.1 Streptomyces sp. NPDC054840 | reverse complement strand
CCTTGTGTGCTGTGACCGCAGTGGTCGGCGCGTTGCCTGTCGTGCCGGACGCGAGGGACGGCAGCCGCCGTCGCGAGGGGTGGGATGGGGCGGTCGGCCCGGTCCACAGCCCGGCCGACCGTGCAGTCGCTCCGATGGCCGGCAGTCCGGGCATGAGTTCCACCTCCCTGAGGGCACGGGCACCCTGCCGCGCCGGATCCCACGGTCGCGGATCAGAGGAGCGCCCAGGGACCCTGTTGGCCCCGTCCGGCACAGCCATGAGTCCGCCTCGTGCCGGGCGCACGACGGTGGCCGGCTGGTCGATGTCCCGACCGGCCGGCCACCTGCCTGACCCGTGGCGATTCAGCGCACTGCCGCACCCAGTGCGAGGAATCCGGCGATGGCCACCAGCAGGGCACCCATCAGTGGCGCCATGAAGCGCAGGTACTGGTCGTAGCGGACCTTGGCGAGGGCGAGGCCTCCCATGACGACGGCCGAGGTGGGCGTAACGAGGTTCACCCATCCGGAAGCGGACTGGTACGCGGTCACCACCAGGGCCCGACTCACTCCGGCGAAGTCTGCCAGGGGGGCGAGGATGGGCATGGCGAGGGCCGCGTGGCCGGACGAGGAGGGGACGAAGAAGGCCAGCGGGAGATTCACCACGAACATCAGGACGGCGAACACGCCGGAGGACGTGTCGGCCACCGCACTCTGCAGGACGTCGAGGATGGTGTCGGTGACACTGGCGTTGTTCATGATCACCGTGACTCCCCGCGCCAGCATGACGATCATCGCCGCTCCGATGAAGTCCCCTGCGCCGGCGGTGACGGCGTTCACCGTGCCCTTCTCTCCCAAGCCGCCGATCAGCCCCACGGCGACGGCCGCGACGATGAACAGGGCCGCGAGTTCGGGGAAGTACCAGCCGAGGGTGGGCAGGAAGGTGACGTGGAGATCGGACCAGGGGACGACGGCGAAGATCATGAAGAGGAAGGTGGCCGCGAAGAGGTACAGGACGATGCGCTGGCGGCTCGTAGGCTTCGCCGCGTCGCTGCCCTCCGCCTTGATGCGGAGGTCGTCCTCGGTGACGGGTGTCAGCGACCGGGAGGGGTCCTCGGTGACGCGGCGGGCGTAGCGCACGACGTATGCGGCTGCCAGGGCCGTCAGACCGGCCCACATCACCAGTCGCAGGACGATGCCGTCTCCCGTGCCGATGCCGGCGCTGTCGGAAGCCACCCCTGTGGCAAAGGGGTTGACGGTCGAGGCGAGGGTTCCCACCCCGGCTCCCACCATGACAACTGTCGCGGCGACCATGCGGTCGTAGCCCAGGCCGAGCATCAGGGGGATCATCAGCCCGTAGAAGCCCAGGGTTTCCTCCGCCATGCCGTACGTGGTGCCGCCCAGGGAGAACACCGTCAGCAGGACCACGAGGAGCAGGGTCCTGCGGTGGTGCAGACGCTGTGCGAGGCGCGCCACTCCCGCCGTGAGTGCCCCGGTGCGCATCGTGACCGTGATGAACGCACCCACGGCCAGGATGAAGAGGAACACTCCGGCCGCGCCCGCGAAGGAGCCGGTCCCGCCGGGCGCGGTGAGGCCGGTCCCGGCGTCGGTGACGCCGTACAGACCGTTGACCGGGGCAAGGAACAGGTCTTTGAGCCGCTCCCAGAACCCGGTGGTCAGTTCCACGGGGTGGTAGGTGCCCGGTACGGGGTTTCCGTCCTTGGTGTCGTAGCGGCCGGCAGGGATGACGAACGTCAGGGCCCAGACCACGACGGTGACGGCGATCAGGACGGTGAAGGCGGACGGAAACGGAAGCCGCCGCCGCGGGCCGTCAGGTGCGCCGGAGTCCGTTCCGGCCCGGGCCGGCTGCGGGGATGCGGGTGCGCTCTGCAGAGTCATATCAGGTCCTGTGTACCGTCGTGGCGGGTTTCGCGGTCGCTGCCGCTGGGCGTGACGACGGTGCCGGTGGCTCCGTCGAGGATGGCTCGGGCGTCTTCGAGAGCGCCGATGGCTGCCATGCCGCCGGTGAGCTCGACGAACCGGCACACGGCGTCCACCTTGGGGCCCATGGATCCGGCGGGGAACTGCTGAGCCCTCAGGGCCGCGGGCGTGGTCCGTCCGATGGGCTCGGCGCCGGGGGTGCCGTAGCCGAGCGACACGTGGGGAACGTCCGTGAGCAGCAGGAGCGCGTCGGCATCGAGCGCCTCGGCCAGGAGGGCGGCGGTGAGGTCCTTGTCCACCACGGCTTCGACGCCGGTCAGCCGCCCTTTCTCGTCACGGATCACCGGTACACCGCCGCCTCCGGCGCACACGGCCACCGCTCCCGAGTTGAGCAGCAGCCGGATGAGCCGGGTCTCCACGACGCGTTGTGGACGGGGGGACGGGACGACACGTCGCCAGTGGGCGCCGTCCTGCTTGACCGTCCAGCCGCGTTCGGCGGCCAGTCGCTCCGCTTGGGCCCGGTCGTAGAC
>NZ_JBSGZP010000888.1:0-2449 GCF_053611065.1 Streptomyces sp. NPDC054840 | reverse complement strand
GACCTGGGGAGGCCGGCCACCGGGGCCTTCGTATGTCTGCTAGCTGCTGGCTGTCAGCTGTCAGCGGTCAGATATCTGCTGTCTGCTGTCCGGGGACGGCTCAGTACCAGTGGTTGGCGGACCAGAAGTTCCAGGCGCCGACCGGGCTGCCGTAGCGGTCGTTCATGTAGTCCAGGCCCCACTTGATCTGGGTGGCGGGGTTGGTCTTCCAGTCCGCGCCGGCGGAGGCCATCTTCGAGGCGGGCAGGGCCTGGGCCAGGCCGTACGCGCCGGAGGAGGGGTTGGTCGCGGTGTGGTTCCAGCCGCTCTCGTGGGAGATGATCTTGTCGAAGGCAGCGAACTGGGCCGGGTCCTTGATCATCTGCTGCGCGATCGCCTTGGCACTCGCCGGGGCCGCCTGGGCGGGGACCGTGGCGAGCATGGAACCGGCGACACCGAGGGCGACGACGGTGCCCGCGAGGGCCTTCTTGGAGGCGGCGATGCGGCGGATGACGGTGTGGGACACGGATTGACCTTCCGACGGGGACAAGGGCGGTCGCACGCATGCCGAGGACATGCGTGAGCCACTCACGCAGAGGAGAGGGGTTCGTCGGCGGCGGGCGAAGTACCGGAGTACCCCTGCCGCCTTGCGACTCATCCAGTTCTACAGACGCCCCGACGCCCTGGCAAAGCTCCCTCTTACTAAGGGACCTCGCAGCGGGGCGTCCGCCGACCCCCCTCGCAGGGGCCGGTCCAACGGCTCCGGGGCCTACTAACCGCGTTCGTATGTGATCCAGGTCCTATGGGGCGGGTCACCGGGGAAGGCCCCGGATGTCACCCTCCGCTGCCGTTCGTACCCCTTTCGAGGGCGGGTTCGTATTCGGTTCCGGCCCCCGGATCGAAGGAGACGGGGGCGTCGAAGGCAGCCTTTCGGGTCGCCCGGCGCAGCGCCTTCAGCAGGGTCGCCCCGAGCGTGAGGGTGAGGACGACCGTCAGCACGGCCCGGCCCAGGTCCCAGCCCACCGAGGTCGCCAGGCAGTACGCGGCGAACCGCACCATATTGGCGGCCACCGGCTCCCCCGGATGGAAGGAGATGCCCTGCCCCATCCCCTGCAGCAGCACCCAGCCCTGCAGATTCATGACCGTGCCGTACGCGAACGAGCCCGCGCAGCCGTACGCGGCCAGCATCAGCAGCTCTGTACGCCCCCGGATCCGCTCCGCGCCCGGCAGCAGCCCCGCGCCTAGGGCGAACCAGCCCATCGCCAGCATCTGGAACGGCATCCACGGCCCGACCCCGCCGGTCAGCAGGGCGGAGGCGAACATCGTCACCGAGCCCAGCACGAAGCCGAAGCCGGGGCCGAGGACACGCCCGCTCAGGACGAGCAGGAAGAACATCGGCTCCAGCCCTGCCGTGCCCGCGCCCAGCGGTCTCAGCGCCGCCCCGACGGCGGCGAGCACACCGAGCATCGCCACCGCCTTGGCGTCCATGCCGTTGTCGGCGATCGTCGCCACGACGACCCCCACGAGGAGGGGGAGCAGCGCGGCGAAGAGCCAGGGGGCGTCCTGGGAGTGGGCGAGGCCCGACTGCCGGTCGGCGAGCAGCGGCCAGCCGAAGGCCGCGATGCCGATGAACGTGACGAGGACCAGGGCGACGGCGGCCCGGGGGCCGATACGCACGGGGCGGGCGGGGCGGGCACGGCCTACGGAGCCGGCGGGGCGGCTCATGGGGTGGCCTCCGCCGCGTCCAGGGCTTCCGCGACCTGGCGCACGGTGAGCCAGGGGTCAGGGGCCAGGACCTTCGCCACCTGCGGCGCGAAAGCGGGCGAGGAGACGACGACCTCGGCGGTCGGACCGTCCGCGACGACCTCCCCGCCGGCCAGGATCACCACGCGGTGGGCCAGCTCGGCGGCCAGCTCCACGTCATGGGTGGCCAGGACGATGGCGTGGCCGTCGGCGGCCAAGCCGCGCAGGATCTCGATCAGGCGGACCTTGGCGGCGTAGTCCAGGCCACGGGTGGGCTCGTCGAGGAGCAGCAGGGCGGGGCGGCCGGTGAGGACCAGCGCCAGGGCGAGGGCCAGGCGCTGGCCCTCGGAGAGATCACGCGGGTGGATGTCGTCGGCGATGTCCGGCAGCAGCGCGGAGACGAGGTCCCGGCAGGTGCCGGGGGATGCGGCGGCGTCGGAGTCGGCGGCGGCGCACTCGGCGGCGACCGTGTCGGCGTAGAGCAGGTCGCGGGGCTCCTGCGGGACGAGGCCGACGCGGCGCACCATCTCGCGCGGTGGCGTGCGGTGGGGGGTGCGACCGCCGACGGTCACCTCGCCGGTGGTGGGGGTGACCGTACCGACGAGGGTGGAGAGGAGGGTGGACTTGCCGGCGCCGTTGCGGCCCATGAGGGCGATGGTTTCGCCGGGGGCCACGGTGAGGGTGATGCCGTGCAGGGCCTGGACGCGGCCGCGGCGGACGGTGACCC
>NZ_JBSGZP010000887.1:0-2462 GCF_053611065.1 Streptomyces sp. NPDC054840 | reverse complement strand
TCGGGCGAGACGGTCTCGCGGACCGCGGCCACGATCTCGGCCGCGAACTTCGTACGGGCCACGGGGCCGCCGCCGTAGGCATCGGTACGGCGGTTCGTCCCCGCCCACAGGAACTGGTCGAGGAGGTAGCCGTGGGCGCCGTGCAGTTCCACGCCGTCGAAGCCGATCCGCTCGGCCTCCGCGGCGGCGTCGGCGAACGCGCCGATGACGTCGTCGAGGTCGGCGCGGGTCATCGCCTTGCCGGTCCCCTCGGTACCGTCGACGCGGATGCCGGAGGGGCCGACGGCGGGCGCGTCGGCGTACGGTGCCTCGCCCTGCTTGCGCACCATGCCTATGTGCCACAGCTGGGGCATGATCGTGCCGCCCGCCTCGTGCACGGCCGCGGCGACCTTCGCCCACCCCGCGAGCTGGTCCTCGCCGTGGAATCGCGGCACCCGGTCGCTCTGCCCGGCGGAATCGTGACCTACGTAGGTGCCTTCGGTGACGATCAGGCCCACGCCTGCGGCGGCCCGGCTGGCGTAGTACGCCTGTACGTCCTCGCCGGGTACGCCGCCGGGGGAGAACATCCGCGTCATCGGAGCCATCGCGATGCGATTGGGGACGGTCAGGCCGTTCAGCGTGACGGGCCGGGACAGGATCTCGGCCGCACGGGAGGCGGTGGACGTGGTGACGGTCATGCGGGTCCTCCGGGTTCAAGCTGTGGCTCGTCGGGGTGACACGAGAAGTGCATGATACACATGTTGTGTATCATGCATATGGCCGCGTCAGGCCTGCCTTGGCCCGGCCCGGCCCGGCCCGGCCCTGGCGCGGAGCCGTCCGCAGGCCACCCACCCCGGCAGAGGTCCGCCGGTCCATGGGTCGGCGATAATGGGGCGTCGGAAGGAGCGGGAGGCGTAGTGCTGGAGAAACTGGAGCGGGAGCTGATGCTGCTCTCGCGGCACCAGGTGCTTGCCCGGCGCGAACGCGACCCCGAACGCCTGGAGCGGTCGGCGTACCTGCTACTCAGCCGGATCGATACACAAGGCCCCATGTCCATCGGACAGTTGGCGGACGCCTTCGGGCTCGACACCTCGACCGTGAACCGCCAGACGGCCGCACTGCTGCGCTGCGGACTGGCCGAGCGCGTCGCGGACCCGGACGGGGGCATGGCCCGAAAGCTGCGCATCACCGTTGAAGGCGCGCGGCGGCTCGCCGGAGACCGTGAGGTCAACCAGTCGTGCCTGGCCCGGGTGGTGGCCGACTGGTCCCCTGAGGAGATACGGGAGCTGGAGGACGTCCTGGTCCGGCTCAACCGCAGCGCCGAGGCTCTCGAAGGACGGTACTGGCCGCGCGCGGAGGAAGACGACCCCCGCCCCGTATGCCACCCGCCGGTCGCGCAGGAATCCACGACTCCCGCCCCGTAGACCCCGTGGCATCGATCGCCCCGGGGATCGGGATTCGGGCAGGAGAGCAGGAACGGGCCGGACACGCACATCGCCCACGGCCGGCAGTGGCATCAGATCCGTAGCCGGCCGGCCTGAGGCGAGGCGGGCGGGGCCGGTCGTTCCTCTTCGGTTGTCGCGGGTTTCGCGGACGGTCCGTGTGGCCGGCCCGTGAGGGACCCCGGCAACGCCGAGGCCCGTGCGCGAAGCA
Source organism: Streptomyces sp. NPDC054840 (assembly GCF_053611065.1). NCBI lineage: Bacteria > Bacillati > Actinomycetota > Actinomycetes > Kitasatosporales > Streptomycetaceae > Streptomyces > Streptomyces sp. NPDC054840. Next base: position 830 of record NZ_JBSGZP010000887.1, on the reverse strand, counting down.
GGCGCCGCCGTCACGCCGGGCGGTCAAGTGATCTGCTGCGACGTCCCGTCGGGCAGCCTGCAGACGTAGCCGGCATAGGGCTGTGACGCGACCTGTCCACCCGCGGCCGTGCATTCGTCTCTGGTGATGTTCGGAGCCGAGGTGGCCTCTGCGCCGACGGCGCCGACGGCGCCGAAGGCGCTCATGCCGGCCAGGGTTGCCGTGGCCAGGGTGAGGTCCAGGATTCCTCGCACGCGCATGATTTCCCCTACTCTCGGGCGCCTTCGTCGGCCTTCGGGAAAGACGGATCTCCGGGCGGCGTCGCCCTCCTCCTCAGCATGGGCGCTTGGGGTGGGCCCGCGAGACGGGGGTGGGGCATGCATGAGACTCCGAGCGTGGGGCAGGCGGGGTGCAGGTGAAAGGAAGGGCGCCGAGGGACGAACTCGCCGCCCACTGTCAACCGGAGGAGTTGTTTCCGCGTGACCGAGCATGTGTGGGGATTCAAGTCGACCGCCGGCTACCTGGTCGGTACGGACCTGACCGGTTTCGAGGTCGAAGCGACCGACGGGAGCGTCGGCAAGGTCACCCGGCACTCCGACGAGGTCGGTGACGCCTATCTGGTGGTGGACACGGGCGTGTGGATCTTCGGCAAGGAGGTCCTGCTCCCGGCGAGCGTCGTGGTCCGTATCGACGCGGCCGAGCGGAAGATCTACGTCGACCGCACAAGGGGCCAGATCAAGGACGCCCCGGAGTTCCATCGCGACCACCACCTCGGTGACGCCGGCTACCGCGAGGACCTGGGCACCTACTACGGCACCGGCGCCCCCTTCGGCGGTCGCCCGGCCTGACCC
>NZ_JBSGZP010000886.1:0-2465 GCF_053611065.1 Streptomyces sp. NPDC054840 | reverse complement strand
GCAGCGCGTCGCGGCGCCGGTCGTCCAGCGCGACCAGGGCGTCGAGTGCGTCCGCGGGCCATCCGGTCCACCGGGCCCCCCGGGCCCCCGGACGCCCCTCCCGGACGCACGCCGTGCACCCGGTGTGGTCACCTGGGCACGGTGAGCGTCCATGCTCCGGGGCGCAGGGTCCACGTACGGCGGCGGACCGGGCCGGTCAGCGCCGCGTCGGCGCGGTAGCGGAAGTCCGCGCCCGACACCGTCACCGTCTTCGCCCGGGCCGTGACCGTCGATTCGGCGGAGCTTCCGCCGCCCGTCCGGACCACGACCTCCGCCGGACCGCCGTCGTCCCGGGTGCGAACCGAGACGTCCTCCACGGGGCGGTCCACGTCCGCGAGCAGTACCCCGTCGGCCTCGACCCGCAGCCGGTGGCGGCTCGTGGCCGCGCCGCCGGCCGCCGCCACCGGCCTGACCAGCGTCCGGACCAGCGAGCGGTACGCGCTCCACACCGAAGGCCCGGTGGGCCGCGGGACCCCGTGCACGGGCGGAATCCTCAGCGCGCCGAGCACCACCCCGTCGCTGTCGTCCACCAGGAGGTCACAGTTGCGCACCGCCCCGTCGAGGACGGCCCGGGCCGCCGTGACGGCCGAAAGCGGCACGCCGAGGGACCTCGCCAGTCCCAGCGACCCCACCGGGCCCACCGGGACCAGCGCCAGCGGGCCCTCTCCCAGCCCGCGCTCCCGATGCAGCAGCCCCACGGCGCGCACCAGGGCCCGGTCGTCACCGACGATCACCAGCCGCCGATGACCCCGGCGGGCAAGAGCCCGCGCAAATTCCTCCTGCGAATCCGGCAGGCAGATTTTCGCTGCCGCGCCCGCTGACAACACATCCTTCGCGATCCGCACGGACTCGCCGTCAAGACGGCGGGCGACCGGGTCGACGAGCACGAGCAGGCCGCCTACCGGCGCGCCCGCTTGGCTCATGGTGGGCTCTGGAGCCGACACCTCGGTCCTTCCTCGGGTAGCATCTTTGTGCAAGAGGCCCTTGCGCTATTGCGCCAGGGCCTTCGTCTATTCCGGGGCACCGGTCCGACGGCTCAGCCTGCGGTGTACATCGTCGTACGCCCCCTGACCTTGGACATGCCCCATCCGGAAGAGGTGTACGCCTGTGCCCGCTCTTGTGCTGCTCGGAGCTCAGTGGGGTGACGAGGGCAAGGGAAAGGCCACCGACCTGCTCGGTGGATCCGTTGACTATGTGGTGCGCTACCAGGGCGGCAACAATGCCGGCCACACGGTCGTCGTAGGCGACCAGAAGTACGCACTGCACCTTCTCCCTTCCGGCATCCTCTCCCCCGGATGCACCCCGGTCATCGGTAACGGTGTCGTCGTCGACCCGGCCGTCCTGCTCTCCGAGCTGCGCGGCCTGAACGAGCGCGGCATCGACACCTCCAAGCTGCTCCTCAGCGGCAACGCGCACCTCATCACGCCGTACAACGTGACGCTCGACAAGGTCGGCGAGCGTTTCCTCGGCAAGCGCAAGATCGGTACCACCGGTCGCGGCATCGGCCCGACGTACGCGGACAAGATCAACCGCATCGGTATCCGCGTCCAGGACCTCTACGACGAGTCGATCCTCGTCCAGAAGGTCGAAGCGGCGCTGGAGGGCAAGAACCAGCTCCTCGCGAAGCTCTACAACCGCCGCGCGATCGACGCCGCCCAGATCGTCGAGGAGATGCTCCAGTACGCGGAGCAGATCAAGCCGTACGTCGCCGACACCACGCTGATCCTCAACAACGCGCTGGACGAGGACAAGGTCGTGCTGTTCGAGGGCGGACAGGGCACCCTGCTCGACGTCGACCACGGCACCTATCCCTTCGTCACCTCGTCCAACCCGACCGCCGGCGGCGCCTGCACCGGCACCGGCGTGGGCCCGACGAAGATCAGCCGCGTCATCGGCATCCTCAAGGCCTACACCACCCGGGTCGGCGCGGGCCCGTTCCCGACCGAGCTGTTCGACCAGGACGGCGAGGACCTGCGCCGCATCGGCGGCGAGCGCGGCGTGACCACCGGACGTGACCGCCGCTGCGGCTGGTTCGACGCGCCGATCGCACGTTACGCCACCCGCGTGAACGGCCTCACCGACTTCTTCCTCACCAAGCTGGACGTACTGACCGGCTGGGAGCAGATCCCGGTCTGCGTCGCGTACGAGATCGACGGCAAGCGCGTCGAGGAGCTGCCGTACTCGCAGACGGACTTCCACCACGCGAAGCCGATCTACGAATACCTCCCCGGCTGGTCCGAGGACATCACCAAGGCCAAGACCTTCGAGGATCTCCCGGCGAACGCGCAGGCGTACGTCAAGGCCCTGGAGGAGATGTCGGGCGCCCCGATCTCCGCGATCGGCGTCGGCCCCGGCCGTACCGAGACGATCGAGATCAACTCGTTCCTCTAGGAGATCCTCCAGGAGAACCTGTAGGAGACCCGGTC
>NZ_JBSGZP010000885.1:0-2467 GCF_053611065.1 Streptomyces sp. NPDC054840 | reverse complement strand
GCGCCGAGCTCGACTACGCCGCCCTCGTCCTGTGCGGCCCCGACGAGCACGGCGGCCGTAGGGGCCGGTTGTTCGCCGACTCCCCCGCCGACCCGGTGGCGGCCGAACACCGCCGCCGCGCGGAGGCGGTGGGCGGGCTGCCTCTGCCCGGGCACGCGGTGCGGCCCCGCGAGTCGGCGGGTTCCTTCGACCACCGCTGGGACGCCGCCGCCCGCGCCGACATTCCGTCGGACGGCACCTGGCACACCGTCACCGTCGGCGAGATCCCGATCGGTCTGCGCACCGAGTACGTCTGCGTGCCCTCCGTGGAGCAGACCGTCTACGCGACGCTGGTGCTCTCCAACGCCACCGACCAGGCGCTGCTCGCCGGCCCGGTAGAGGTCACCGTCGACGAGGACTTCCTGCTGACCGCCGCCCTGCCCACGCTGGCTCCCGGTGGAGTCCGCCGGGTGGGCCTCGGGCCCGCCGAGGGGGTCCGGGTCACCCGTCGCACGAACCTGCGCGAGTCGACCTCGGGCCTGCGCAACAACACCACCGTGCTCGACCACCAGGTCCACGTGGAACTGGCCAACCGGCTCGCCGGGCCCGTCACCGTCGAGGTCCACGAGCGGGTTCCCGTCACCTCCGATCCGGACGTGCGGATCGAGGAACGCGCCGACTGGACGACACCGGAGGACGGCGCCGGGCCGGAACACCAGGCCCCGGGCACCCGCGTCTGGCGGGTGGACCTGCCCGCCGGGGGGACCACCGCCCTCGACGGCGGCTACGAGATCCGCATCCCGGCCGGCAAGGCCGTGGTCGGCGGCAACCGCAGGAACTGAGGCCCACCATGTCCATGTCCACGGCCCCGGAGCCGATCGCCCTTCCCGTCACCGCCGTGACCTGCCTGGAGGACCGCGCCCACATCGAGCGCACCGCCGTACTCGACCTGGAGGCCGGGGTGCAGCGGTTGCGGCTCGGTCCGGTGAGCGCGCTGGCCGTCGACCGCACCCTGCACGCCGAGCTGGCCGCCGAACACCCGGCCGCGGTGCTCGACGTACGGATCGTCCGTAGCTGGGAGCCGCGCGGACCGCTGCCGTCCCCCGACGAGGACTCCGCGCTGCGCCGGCGCGTGCGCGGCCTGGAGGAGGAGCAGCTCGCCCTGGGGCAGCGGCGCGATCGGCTGCATGCCCGGCTCGACCTGCTCGGCCGTCTCGCCACCGATCTGCTGCGGGAGATCGGCGAGGGCGCCGGCTCCGGCGAGTCCGACGGGCCCCGGTGGGCCCGCGAGATGGACCGGGTGGACGGCGAGCGCGATACGTACGGTGAGCAACTGCGCACCGTGGACGCGCGGTTGGCCGCCCTCGCCGTCGAGCTGGCGGAGACCCGGCAGGCCATGGACCGCTCGGAGACCGAGCCCGCCGAGCTGGTCGGCCATATCGAGCTGACCGTGGACAACGCGGCCGCCGGTCCGGTCCGGTTGCGCCTGAGCCATCTCACCCCGTGCGCGCTGTGGCGGCCCGCCTACCGGGTGCTGCTGGACGGGGACTCGCTGACGCTGGAGACGGACGCGATGGTCTGGCAGCGCACCGGAGAGGACTGGTCCGACGTACGGCTGACCCTGTCGACGGCGCGGTCGGCGCAGACCACCGAGCCGCCCCGGCTGGGCGAGGACCGCCTCACGCTGGGTGACCGCACCGCGGCGGAGCGCCGCACGGTCGACGTCGAACTGCGCGAGGAGGAGATCGGGGACCTCGGCCCCGCTGCCCCCGTGCTCGGCCTGCCCGGGGTGGACGACGGGGGCGAGGCGCGGGTGCTGCACTCCCCCGTACCGGTCTCCGTACGCGGGGACGGCCGCGCCCACCGGGTGCCGCTCTCCGCCTTCAGCACGGCTGCGCGCAGCGAGTACGCCTGTTCCCCCGAACTGTCCCCGCTGGTCACCCGGGTGGTGTCCTTCGAGAACCGGTCCGGTCACGCACTGCTGGCCGGTCCTGTGGATCTGGTCCGCGGCAGCGGGTTCAGCGGCCGCGGCACGCTGGACTTCACCGCCCCGGGGGCCCCGGTCGAGCTCGCCTTCGGCAGCTGCGACGACCACCGCGTGGTCCGGTACACCGAGGAGTCCCGTGACTCGGCCGGATTCACCCAGCGGACGGTGATCACCCGCACGGTCCGGCTGCACCTGTCCCGGTTCTCCGCCCCCGGCGACCACGGCGAGCGGGTGGTCGTCGTCCGCGAGCGGATCCCGGTCTCCGAGGTCTCGGCGGTGGAGGTGCGCCTGCGCAAGGAGGCCTGCTCGCCGGTGCCGGACGCGGTCGATTCCGAGGGCATCGCCCGTTGGGACGTGGCGCTCGCCCCGGGCGGCCGGCGCACGGTCACCCTGGTCTACGAGTTGTCGGCGAGTGCCAAGGTCACCGGGCTCTGAGGCGGCCGGGCTCTGAGGTGGCCGGGCTCTGGGGCGGCCGGGCCCTGGGGCGGCCGGGCCCTGGGG
>NZ_JBSGZP010000884.1:0-2468 GCF_053611065.1 Streptomyces sp. NPDC054840 | reverse complement strand
GGGTGGAGCATCACCCTTCCATGCGCCCCGGTGGGGGCCGCTGCTCGCAGATCGGAAAGTTGTTCTAGAAAAGAATCTGGTAAGGGTGGTGCTTTAGGCTGCACCCGACGAGGGTCGAGGAGATCCGCCGCCGCGAGGAGACCGAGGACGCCTGCCCGATGCCGAAGCAACAACGCGGCGAAGCCACCGTCGAACAGGTCCTGGACACGGCGCTGCGCCTCTACGCCTCGTCCGGGGAGGCCGGTCTCACCCTCGGGACCATCACCGGCGCCAGCGGGGTCAGTTCCGGCAGCATCTACCACCACTTCGGCAGCCTCGACGGCGTGGTCGCCGCACTCGCGCTGCGCTCCCTGGAACAGCTCCTGAAGGAACTCGCACCAGCGCTGCTCCGGGCGCCCGACGCCCGCTCCGGCATCCGGGCCGTCGTTCTGGCCTATCTGGACTTCGTGCGGGCCCATCCCGACGCGGCCCGCCTCATCCACTCGGTCACCGCAGACCGTCTGGGCATGGCGAACGCACGCCAGATCCGTGATTCGCAGGAGGCCCGGCTGACACCGATCGCCCTCTGGATCCATGCGCACCAGGAATCGGGCGAACTCGCCGCACTCTCCGCCCCGTTGATCGAGTCCCTTGCCCTGGGCCCGGTGGTCGCCGTCGTCCGGCGCTGGCTCACCGTGGGAGACGTCGACCTGGAGGAAGCCGCCCGTGAACTGCCCGACCACATCTGGCGGTCGGTCGGCGCCTGACCTGGTCCGCGGGGCCGGCGCACCGGGGGCGGGCGGGTGGAACGAAGGGGCCGTGGGCGCGGGCGGGCACCTCGTCGTCGGGGCAGGGCGTCCAGCCGGCGGGTCAGGGCATCACCGCGGGTCTCACCATGGGCGTCACCACGCCGAGGCCGCCCGCCCTCTCACACATGTCCCGGACAGCGCACGTAGAGTGACGGGATATGTGCCTCTGACCGGGATTCCCATGGGTCCTGGTGGACTCTCCGGAACCCTTGGAAGGTGTCTGTGTCGGAAGCGGTGGAGTACGACGTGGTGGTCCTCGGCGGGGGTCCGGCCGGTGAGAACATCGTCGACCGGACCCGCGCCGCCGGGCTGAGCACGGCGCTCGTCGAGAGCGAACTGGTGGGCGGCGAGTGCTCGTACTGGGCCTGCATCCCCAGCAAGGCCCTGCTGCGCCCCGTGCTGGCCCGGGCCGACGCCCGCCGGGTGCCGGGCCTGGCCGGCGCCGTCCAGGGGCCCCTGGACACGGCGACGGTCCTCGCGCACCGCGACTACTGGACCGGTGACTGGAAGGACCAGGGTCAGATCGACTGGATCGACTCGACCGGCGCCCACGTGTACCGGGGGCACGGTCGGCTCTACGGGGTCCGCAAGGTCGCCGTCACCAGTCCCGAGGGCGAACACCACATCCTGTCGGCCCGGCACGCGGTGGTCGTCGCCACCGGCACCCGGGCCGTGATCCCGGACCTCCCGGGGATCGCCGGGGCCCGCCCCTGGACCAGCCGGGAGGCGACCTCCGCGCAGGAGGCCCCCGGCCGGCTGCTGATCGTGGGCGGCTCGGTGGTGGCCGTCGAGATGGCCACCGCCTGGCAGGCCCTCGGCTCGCAGGTCACCGTCCTCGCACGCGGCTCCGGGCTGCTGCCGCGGATGGAGCCCTTCGCGGGTGAACTGGTCACCGACGCGCTGCGCGAGGCCGGGGCGGTGGTCCGTACCGGGGTGTCCGTGAAGGCGGTGGTACGGGACGGCTCGACCGGCCCCGTCAGCGTGGTCCTGGAGGGCGGCGAGACGCTGGAGGGCGACGAGCTGCTGATGGCGACGGGCCGCGCACCACGGACCGAGGACATCGGGCTGGACACCGTCGGCCTGCCCGCCGGTCGGTGGATCGACGTGGACGACACCTGCCGGGTGCCCGGGCATGACTGGCTGTATGCCGTCGGGGACGTCAACCACCGCGCGCTCCTCACTCACCAGGGCAAGTACCAGGCCCGGATCGCGGGCGCCGTGATCGCGGCCCGCGCGGCCGGCACCCCGCTGGACACCGCGCCCTGGGGCGCGCACACGCCGACCGCTGACACCCGCGCCCTCCCCCAGGCGGTCTTCACCGATCCGGAGGCCGCAGCCGTGGGCCTGACCCTGGCCGAGGCCGAACGGGCCGGGCACCGGGTGCGCGCGGTCGACTACGACATGTCCAAGGTGTCCGGCGCCGGTCTGTACGCCGACGGTTACAAGGGCCGGGCCCGCATGGTCGTCGACCTCGACCGCGAGGTCCTCCTCGGGGTGACCTTCGTCGGCCCCGGCGCCGCGGAGCTGATCCACGCGGCCACCGTCGCGGTCGCGGGTGAGGTCCCGATCCAGCGCCTGTGGCATGCGGTGCCGTCGTTCCCGACCATCAGCGAGGTCTGGCTGCGCCTGCTGGAGACCTACCGAGGCTGAGGACCGGCCCCGCGCGGGGCCTGGACACGG
>NZ_JBSGZP010000883.1:0-2475 GCF_053611065.1 Streptomyces sp. NPDC054840 | reverse complement strand
CGGGCGATCTCGCGGACCTGTGCCGGCTGCTGGGCGATCTGCTGCGGCGTACGGGCCGGGTCGAGGCGGCCATGGACGCGTACCGGACGGGCCTGGGGCACCGGGCGGCGCCCGGCACCACCACCCTGGGCCCGGCGCCCGCCGCGCCGGCGGTGCGGCCCGCCCCGGTCAGCGGTTCTCGGCGGGCTGCGGGCCCCCCAGAATGAGGGTCCGGGTCGCGGCCGCCGCCACGACCGCGAGTACGGCGGCCGGCAGGAACGCCGGGGTGATCGCCGGGGTGCAGGCGTGCGACGCAGTGTCGAGCAGAGCCTGGCCGACGGCGCCGCCGACGCGTTCACCGGTGCGCGCGGCCTCGCCGACGGAGCCCTGCACGGCGGCGGCGCTCGGGCCGTCCGGCTCCAGGACGGGCAGGCTGCCCCGCCAGAGCATGGCCGCGGTGGACCCGAGGATGCCGACACCCATGGCCGAGCCGAGTTCGTAGCACGTCCGTCGGCGGGCTCCACGGCGACGCCCGCCGCAGCGCGGTGCGGGAGCTGCTGGTCGCCGTACCGGGCAGCGTCGCCCTCCACCACGACCTGACCATGGCGGCCGAGGGGACTGCACGACGCCTGGTGCGGGACGCCTCGGGCGAGCTGTCCCGGGGCGGGGCCCCGCTCGTGAACGACTGCGCGTGCTGCGCGCTGCGCGCGGACCTGCTCCCGGAGCTGTGGCGCCTCGCCGGGGACTGGCTGACCCGGCTCGCCGTCGTCGAGTTGTGGGATTCCGTCGAGCCGCGCGCCATGGCCGAGGTCGTGGCCGCGCACGGCGGCGAAGCCCTCGACCTCACCACTCCCCGCGCGTGCGGGGTCGACACTTTCTGAGCTGCGGTCTCTTCCGCCCAGGTGACTGTTTTCGTTCAGTTACTCAGGGGCGGAGAGGACCAGCCAGTACAACCCGACGGCCTCACCTGCAGCAGACACCGCCCCGGGCCCGAACGGATCCGAGGGCACTGCTGTTCCGTGTTCAGGCTTCGATGTACGCCACGATCGTAATGGTCCGCAAGGCGGTCACGTAGTAGATGACCCGGACTTCATCGATCTCGTCCGCGTAGTCGCGCAGCAGGGTATTGGGCACTTCGGTGCCCAGTTGGGGGTTGACGCTGATGGCTACGATCGCGCGGTCCAGGCGGTGCGTCTCGCTCGCCGTGAGCTTGGCCAGCTGGGTGAGGGCGGGCTCCACCATGACGACGCGCGAGCGGCGGACGGAGGGGTCAGGCGACACGGGGTTGCCCGTCCGCGAGGCGGGCGAGGTGGGCGTCGCGGGCCGTTCGCCATAGGACTCCGGTCTCCGGGGCGGGGTAGCCGTGGGCGGCGATGTCCTCCAGAACGGAGGGGAGGACGTCGACCTTCGCCCGCTGGTCGGCCGCGTGCGCGAGGACGGACGCGGCAGCATGCTCGTCGACGGGCAGGCGTTCGGGCACGGGCGCGGTGGCCGGCTGCTGACTGATCCGGGACTCCTGCACTGTCATGGGGTGTGGTGTCACCACCGTATCGCGCAGCCAGGATCCGACTCCAGCCGAACGATTCTCGCAGGCAAACACCCTCCATACCCGACGTATACGCATCCTGGCGGACACCAAGCGAGCGGACCGCGCCCGGGCCGCCCCACGTAGGAGATCGCGTCCGAACACCGGCCACTCGGCCAGGTCGCCCTGGGGGCGCTCTGCCGGTTCGCACGGGCCGTGACCCCGGCGGGGCGGAGGTAAGCGCGGCCCTTCGATGGTGTAAGCCTGCTCGCATGGCTTTCCGCGCGCTCCCAATCACCGCAGGTCACAAGGCTCTTCCTCGTTTCCAGAAGGACTGTCAACAGGCATCAACCGATGGATCCGGGCTAAGCCGAACCTCCCTGAGTGCTCAACTCCGTTCAATGGAGGCAAAGTTACCCTGATCAAGATCTGATCACGATGCGGGAATCGTCGTTGCTGACGGCTCGCCGCGAGGCCGATGCTTAAAGCACCCCTCCACCCCCGAAAGGGGTCACCTGCGGTGCCCTGACCCGGCCCGCGTTAAGACTGACGGACACACCGGTGGAGAAACGGTACGGGAAGCGGAGAAATTGTGAAGTTCGGAATGCGTGCGGCAGTACTGACCGCCGGAACGGCTCTGACCCTGTGGGGGTTCGGCGCCACCGCCCAGGCCGCCATCCCCACGTCCACCACCATCGCCACCAGCGGCGTTGAGGCACTGGGCACCATCCAGTGCCGCCCGGACAGTCACAAGTACACGGTGAAGAGGATCGCGCCGGTCCGTAAGGGCCCGTCCCTCAATGCCGCGCAGATCGACGTCCGCTACCCCGACAATGAGGTACGCAGCTATAACGAGTGCGTCAATGGCGGCAAGATCTTCATCTGCATCGCAAGCTGCCACGTTTCGGACGAGGGCATTCGTGGACAGTGGATGTTCCGCGGCGACGTTCGCTGATTTACCTTTCACATAT
>NZ_JBSGZP010000882.1:0-2478 GCF_053611065.1 Streptomyces sp. NPDC054840 | reverse complement strand
CGCTGGCGCGCGCCTCGGTCAGCTGCCGCTCGAGACGTTGCCGGAGAGGACCGGGATGTTGTCCAGGATGTGCGAGAGGGCCTCGTCGCCCTTGGCCTGGGTGGAGTTCTCGGTGCACTGCTGGTTCTGCGGGCTGGACAGGACCGGGATGTCCTGGACGCCGACGTTGACCAGGGCCAGCACGGACTGCACGTTGGCCTTCGCGGGAAGGGCGACGCAGGGCTTGTTGAACGAGCCCTGGATCAGCGCCATCTGCGGGCTCATGTTGCCGTAGGTGGCCTGGTTGCCGTAGATCTGCGCGGCGCCGTTGCCCTGGACGGTGTTGACGCCGTTGTCGTTGCCGATCGCCATCGCCTGCGGCGCCATGGCGGCACCGATGCCCACGACCGAGGCGGCAACCGCGGCCGAGGCCATCATCTTCTTGATCATTGTCGTCCCTTTTTTGCAGGATTGCCCGGTAGCGGAGCACCCGGATCAACGCCTCGACCCCGGTTCGGGTTGCGTGGCTTCACTCGGATGCAGGCGTTTCGAGCGGCATGGTTGACGGTCAGGCGCTGACGCAGGTGTTGCCGAACGAGGGGCTCAGCAGGGCGATCACGTTCACCGTGAGGCCGCAGGCGTTCACCGGGACGTCGAGGGGCACCTGGAGCAGGTTGCCGCTCAGGCGCCGGGGGACCCCGCGGTGACGCCGTGAGCCGTCGCGCCGTTCCCGCCGTGTGCGGAGGCGAGGCCCGCGCCGCCCATCACCGCGGCGGCGCCCGCGACGGCGATGGCGGTGCCGTGCACCAGCCTCCTCTTCATCCCGTATTTCCTTTCGGTTCGAACAATGGTGCCCCCCATAACGACCTGCCCGTTGTGAGGGTGCGCGCTATCACTCAAAAGGCCGTACGAGGGAGTCCGGCGTGATTTACAGCCGAATTTCTGACAAAGTTCCCTTCTGTTTTGTTCTCTTGATCGGAAATGGAGACAGGGTCATGGGTTCCTCCCGCAGAATCCTTGGCGCGCTCGGTCTGCTGTCCTGTCTCACCTTTTTCGTGCACGCCCGGACGGCGGAGGCGGCGGCTCCCGCTCCCAAGGAACTGCCCCGGATCCCCTTCGCCCAGCGTTACCAGGCCGTGCAGCACGGCGGGCTGGTGCGTGCCTCCAACTCCGGCATCGGCTGCCGCGAGGAGCGGTCTCCGCAGGTCGAGCCGTGTGCCGAGGTCAAGAAGGGCGCGGCCGGGGTCGACAGCGAGTTCGAGATGTTCCACAGCGAGGACGACAAGGACCCGGACACCTACAACTCCACCCGGGCCGAGCTCAAGGTCCCGCAGGGCGCGAAGGTCTCGCACGCCCGTCTCTGCTGGGGCGGGAACTGCGGGTGGATGAGCAGAAGCCGCCGCAGGACGACGGCCGGGTGCTGGTCGCCGATCCCGGCGGCGCGTACAAGGAGGTCCTTGCCGGCACGGCGATGGGCCCCCGTACGGACGCGGGCAGCGATGCCTACCAGGCCTCCGCCGACGTGACCCCGCTGGTCCGCAAGGGCGGCGCCGGCCTGTGGACGGCGGCGCAGCTCAACATCGCGATGGGCCACTCCGAGGTGGGGGCCTGGGTGGCTGGACGCCGGTCGTCGCCTACGAGTACCCGCAGGAGCCGGTGCGCCGGATCTCGCTGTGGGACGACTTCGAGCCGCTCGCCGCGCGCGCCGCTGACGGAACCGTCGAGATCGAGGGCCTGGACGCGCCGGCCGACTCCGCGGGCCGGGTCGGGATGGCCGGGTACGCCGGGGACCGCGGAACTCTCGGGGATTCACTCACCGTGACGGCCGACAGTGGTCGCCGGGTAAGTCTCAGCGATGGAGAAAATCCTTTCAATGATGTTATGAATTCCACGATCACGGAATTCGGCGATCAATCATTCGTGCGACATCCCGAACATGTGAACAATCTCGGATATGACGTGGACGTGTTCGACCTGAGTCCCGCGCTGTCCGGTGGTGCCCGCAGTCTGAGCTTCAGGTTCACGGGTGAAAGTCAGGGTCATTTCCTCGGTGTGCTCTTCGTCAGACAGACGCGCGCCGCTGAACGCAGGAGACCGCTCCACGTGCCCAGTCAACCTCGGGCGGCACAGCCCACGACCGTCCTCCACCTCGTACAACCCGTCGACGGCGGTGTGGCCAGGGTCGTCACCGACCTCGTCCGCGCGCAGACCGCAGAAGGGCTGCGCACCGTCGTCGGATGTCCGCCCGGCGGCACGCTCGGCGCCGCCGCCCGCGCCGCCGGGGCCGAGGTGTTCACCTGGCGCGCCGGGCGGGCCCCGGGGCCCCGACTGCCCGCCGAGATCACCGGCGCCCGCCAGGTGCTCCGTCAGGTACGTCCCGACCTCCTGCACGCCCACAGCGCCAAGGCCGGCCTCGCCGGCCGGCTCGCCGCGCGCGGGAGCCTGCCCACCGTCTTCCAGCCCCATGCCTGGTCCTTCGACGCGGTCGGCGGGGCCACC
>NZ_JBSGZP010000881.1:0-2482 GCF_053611065.1 Streptomyces sp. NPDC054840 | reverse complement strand
GGCCGGCGCCACGGCCGCCGACCCGCGAGCAACGGCGCAGCCGACCTGGCTCGGCCCGGTGCTCATCGTCGGTATCGTGCTGGCCGCCCTCAACCTGCGGCCCGCCATCACCAGCCTCGGCGCCCTCTTCGAGGAGACCCGCACGGGCCTCGGCATGAGCGGCACCGTCGCCGGACTGATCACCTCGGTCCCCGCCCTCTGCTTCGCCGTCTTCGGCGTCACCGCACCCCGGCTCTCCCGCCGCTTCGGTCCGGCCGCCGTCGTCTGCGCCGGCATGGCAGCGGTCGCCACCGGACTGTTCCTCCGGCCCTTCGCGACCGGCGCCGTCGGCTTCCTCGCCGCCAGCGCCCTGTCGCTGGCCGGCATAGCCCTCACCAACGTGCTGCTCCCGGTGATCGTCAAGCGGTACTTCCCGGACCGGGTCGGCACCATGATCGGCCTGTACTCGATGTCCCTGGCCGCAGGCACCTCCCTCGCCGCCGCCGCGACCGTCCCGCTGACCGACGCGCTCGGCGGCAGCTGGCGCACCGGCCTGCTGGTCTGGGCCGTACTCGCCCTGCTCGCCGTACTGCCCTGGCTGCCCTTGGCCCGTGCCTCCCGGCGCGCCGACCGGGCCGGGGCCACCGGCGGCCCCGCCGGCCCGGGGGCCGGCCCCCGGGTCGTCCGCAGCCGCACCGCTTGGGCCCTGGCCTGCTACTTCGGCCTCCAGGCCACCGGGGCGTACATCACCATGGGCTGGCTCCCGCAGATCTTCCGCGACGCCGGGGTCTCCGCCTCCACCGCCGGAGTGCTCCTCGCCGTCACCATGGTCATGGGCGTCCCGCTCGCCTTCGTCATCCCCGGCCTCGCCGCCCGGATGAAGAACCAGGGCGCCATCGCCGTCACCCTCGGCGTCTTCGGCCTCACCGGCTACGTCGGGCTCTACTTCGCTCCCGCCGCCGGTGCCTGGGCCTGGGCGCTGCTGCTCGGGATCTCCAACTGCGCCTTCCCCCTCGTCATCACCCTCATCGGGCTCCGCGCCAAGTCTCCGGCCGGCGTGGTCAGGCTCTCCGCCTTCGCCCAGAGCACCGGCTACCTCATCTCCATCCCCGGCCCCCTCCTCATCGGCGCCCTCTACCAGCACAGCGGTGGCTGGGACCTGCCGCTCGCCCTGATGGCCGGACTGCTCCTGCCGCAGATCGCGCTGGGCATCCTCGCCGGGCGGGACCGCACGATCGAGGACGAATGCGGCATGGGAGACTGACCGGCATGTCGCCCGTACTTGAACCGAACCCGCAGGACGGCCGCAAGAAGCTCGGCCTCGTGCTCGGCGCGTTCCTCGCCGTGACCGTGATCATCTCCGTCATCGCGACGATCGCCTCCCCCTGAAGGCGGCCTCCCCGAGAGAGCGGAATCCAGGGGGCGGGGGGGTAACCCCACCACCCCTAGGGGGTCAGGCTCAGGGTGAAGTGGGGTGTGCCCCGGATGGGAACCACTGCTCCGGATCCATAGATTCGTAGGCAGCGAGTCAGTCCGGTCCACACCCACGGAGGCGGCCATGTCGGCCCCCACGCATCTCAGGCCCCTCCCGCCGGGCCCGTCCGGCCCCCGGGCCCGCGCCACCACCGCCGTCGGCACCCGGCTGCACTGGTGGGCACTGGCCCTGCCCGCGCTCGCCTTCGGGCTCCTGCTGCTGCTCCTCGCCGGATCCGGTGAGGCCCATGCGGCCACCGGCGAGGCCTCGGGCCTGGTCCAGGTCGCCGAGCAGCTCCTGCGCGCCGTCGGCTGACCTCCCGCGCTCCCTCAACACCCTGCGCCCCGTGGCTCGTTTCATGCGAAGCTGGGAGTCATGAGCGCCGACACACCCCGCAGGATCGCCCTCCTCCGGCACGCCAAGGCCGACTGGCCCGAGGTGTCCGACCACGATCGCCCGCTCGCGGAACGAGGCCGCAAGGACGCGCCGGCCGTCGGTCTGAAGCTCGCCGCAACCGGCATCGTCTTCGACCTGGCCCTGTGCTCCACCGCCGCCCGCACCCGGGAGACCTGGAAGCTCGCCGTCCACGAGATGCCGCACCGGCCGAAGACCCACTACGAGGAGAGGCTCTACGACGCCTCGCTGGGCGAGCTCATCGCCCTGCTCAACGAGACCTCCGAAGATGTCTCCGACCTCCTCGTCATCGGGCACAACCCCGGCATGCACGCCCTCGCCGACGCCCTCTCGGGGCGCGCGGAGGGCGACACCCTGACGCGTATGACCCGTACGGGTTTCCCGACCGCGGCCCTCGCCGTGATCTCCTTCACCGGATCGTGGAAGTCCGTGGAACACGGCGTGGGCACACTGCTCGAGTACTGGACCCCCAAGGGCCTCTGACCGGCCGTCCCGACAGACCGGCCGTCCCGACGGACCGGCCGTCCCGACGGACCGGCCGTCCCGGTACATCGGCGGGCCCGGCAGACCGGCCGTCCCGGTACATCGGCGGGCCGGCCCCGGACACCGACGGGC
>NZ_JBSGZP010000880.1:0-2483 GCF_053611065.1 Streptomyces sp. NPDC054840 | reverse complement strand
CGCGTACCCAGAGGGGTACGCGGTCGTCGACGTGGAGACCACCGGGCTCGCTCGCGACGACCGGATAGTCTCCGCCGCCGTCTACCGGCTCGACGCCCAAGGCAATGTGGAGGACCACTGGTACACGCTGGTCAACCCGCGGCGGGACCCGGGACCGGTGTGGATCCACGGGCTGACGAGCGCGATGCTCGCCGACGCCCCGCTCTTCGAGGACATCGCCGAGGAGTTCGCCGGCCGGCTCGCGGACCGGGTACTGGTCGCGCACAACGCCATCTTCGACTGGCAGATGATCGCCCGGGAGTACGCGCGGGCCGCCGCGACCGCACCGGTCCGTCAGCGGCTGTGCACCATCGCCCTGTCGAAGGAACTGGACCTGCCGCTGCCCAACCACAAGCTGGAGTCGCTCGCCGCGCACTTCGGCGTGGTCCAGCAGCGCGCCCACCACGCGCTCGACGACGCCCGCGTGCTGGCGGAGGCGTTCCGGCCCTCGCTGCACGCGGCCGCGCAGGGCGGCGTACGGCTGCCCCTGCTGGAATGCCGGCCGCTGACGGAGTGGTCGGACTCCGCCGTCACCCCGCGGGTCGGGTACCAGGCCTCCTACCGGGCCAGCAGCTGGCGGCCCTCTCGCAAGCGGCCGCCGTGCCCGCACCCGAATCCGGGGCGCTTCGAAGACGGCAAGCCGCTGAAGCAGGGCATGCGGATCGCCTTCTCCGGTGACACCTCGGTGGAGCGCGAGCTGCTGGAGGACCGTGCGGTCGAGGCGGGCCTGCACATCGCGACGAGTGTGTCGCGGCTCACCAGTCTCCTGGTCACCAACGACCCCGATTCGGCGACCTCCAAGACGGTCAAGGCCAAGAGCTTCGGCACGCCGGTCGTCGACGAGGCGGCCTTCACACAACTGCTGCGGGACGTGGCCCCGGCCGAGTCCTGAACCGGGGGGCCGTTGCGCCGGCCGGGTGCAGGCGCCGCGACTCACCCCGCTGGATCTTGTTCCGCCCGTTCCCCGTGCGCAGCATTCGGCCCATGGCACGTTGTGAAGTCTGCGGAAACGATTACGGCATGTCCTTCGAAGTTCATGCACAAGGCGCGGTGCACGTCTTCGACTGCTTCTCCTGCGCCATCCACCGCATGGCGCCCGTCTGCGAGCACTGCCGGGTCTCGATCATCGGCCAGGGCGTCGAGGTCGGCGGGCAGTGGTTCTGCGGGGCGCACTGCGCCCGGGCGGAGGGGAAGGTGGGCATCGTCGACCGCGTCTGACTCCCCCACGTCGCGGCCCTGTCCCGACAGCTCGTCCCCACAGCTTGTCCAGACAGCTCGTCCCGACAGCTCGTCCCGACACGACAGCTCGTCCCGACAACCGATCCGTACGCCATGACCCCGGACGGCCACCCGGCCGCCGGGGTCCTTCGTGCTGCGGGTACCGTCGTGGGCGTGTACCGCTTTGTGCTGACCCGGCAGTGGGTGTTCCTCACCCTGATGGCCCTCGCCCTCATCCCCGCGATGATCAAGCTGGGGTTCTGGCAGTACCACCGCCATGAGCACCGGATCGCGCAGAACCAGCTGATCGAGGCCAACCTGCGGGCCGAGCCGGCCCCCGTGACCGAGGTCACCTCCCCCGGGCACCGGGTCCCCCGCGCGGATTTCTGGCGCGCCGTCACCGCGACCGGTACGTACGACACCGCGCACGAGGTCGTCGTACGGATGCGCACCGACAACGACGACAAGGTCGGCTTCCACGTCCTGACCCCGCTGGTCCTCTCCGACGGCCGGGTGGTCCTGGTCAACCGGGGCTGGGTGCCGGGCGGCGGCGACCCGCGCGCCTACCCGCCGGTGCCGGCCGCGCCCGCCGGCGAGGTCACGGTCACCGGCCGGCTCAAGGCCGACGAGACCAGCGGCGGCAGCGGCATCAAGGACCGCAAGGGCCTGCCGGACCGTCAGGTGATGCTGATCAACAGCGCGCAGCAGGCGGAGTACCTGGGCCGGACCGTCCTCGGCGGATATCTGGAGCTCACCGCTCCGGTCCCGGCGGACGGTTCCCCGGAGACCATCGCGGACCCCGACCACGACTCGATCGGCCCGCACATGGCGTACGCCGTCCAGTGGTGGCTGTTCACCGGCGCGGTTCCGGTGGGCTGGGTGATCCTCGTACGGCGGGAGAAGCGCGAGCGCGAGGAAGAGGCCGCCCGGGCCGAAGCCTCCCGGCAGGAGCCGGCGACGGCGTAGCGTGTCGGCATGGATCTTGGACTGAAGGACCGTGTCTACATCGTCACCGGGGCCACGCGCGGTCTCGGCCTCGCCTCTGCCCGGGAACTGACCGCCGACGGCGCGAAGGTCCTCCTGACCGGCCGGGACGAGAAGCGGGCGGCCGACGCCGCCGCCGGGCTCGGTCCGAACGCGGCCGGTGCGGCGGCCGACAACTCCGACCCGCATGCGCCCGCGCGGCTGGTCGCCACCGCGCGGGAGCGCTTCGGACGCCTCGACGG
>NZ_JBSGZP010000879.1:0-2501 GCF_053611065.1 Streptomyces sp. NPDC054840 | reverse complement strand
GCCGAGGGCCGCCGCTTCGACGTCCTGCTGGTCGACGCCGATCTGGGCGCGGTCCCGGGGGCCGTGCCCGCCCAGCGGGAGTCCGGCTCCGGGCCTCCGCCGCCCAGCTCGGACGGGATCGCGCTGGTCGCGGGGGTGCGGGTGTCCCACCCCGGGGTCCGTACCGTCGTGCTCGCCGAGCGCGACGACCCCCGCCGGGCCGCCCTCGCGCTCCAGGCGGGAGCCTCGGGCTGGGTGGCGAAGGACTGCTCGCTCTCCCGGCTGCTGGCCGTGATCCGCGGGGTCCTGCGCGAGGAGACCCACCTGCCACCCGCACTGCTCACCGGCGTGCTCCGGGAGCTGACCGCGTCACGCAAGCACCGTACGGACAGCGAGCGGCTGGTGGAGTCGCTGACCCCGCGTGAGCACGAGGTGCTGCGCTGCATGGTGGCGGGGCTGGGCCGCAAGGACGTCGCGGCACGGTTGTTCCTGTCCCCGCACACGGTCCGCACCCACATGCAGAACGTCCTGGGCAAGCTCGGGGTGCACTCCACGCTGGCCGCGGTGGCACTGGCCCGGCGGGCCGGCGTACGACCGGCCGACCTAGCCGGGGATGTTGTCGAACGGAGCGGTCAACTGGCGTAGCAGCCCGGCGAGATCGCCGCGCTGGTTCTGCGAGAGCTGGGCCAGGATCGCCCGTTCCTGGGCCAGCAGCCCGGCGAGGGCCTGGTCGGCGCGGTCCCGGCCCTCGGGGGTGAGCCGCACCAGGACCCCCCGGCGGTCGCTGGGGTCCGGGAGCCGTTCGACGAGGCCCTTCTTCGCGAGCCGGTCGATGCGGTTGGTCATGGTGCCGGAGGTGACCAAGGTCTGGGTCAACAGCTGGCCGGGGGAGAGCTGGTAGGGCGCGCCCGCGCGGCGCAGCGAGGTCAGGACGTCGAACTCCCACGGCTCCAGGCCGTGCTCGGAGAAGGCCAGCCTGCGGGCGCGGTCGAGATGGCGCGCGAGCCTGCTCACGCGGCTCAGTACCTCGAGCGGTTCCACGTCGAGGTCAGGGCGCTCCCGCCGCCATGCCGCCACCAGTCGGTCGACCTCGTCCTCCATGCCGATCAGTGTAAGGGGTCTGTCGATGTGAAGTCTCTTCATACCAAGTATCTTGATCACAAGTATCTTGACATCGAGATATAAAGAAAGCGAGCATGGGGCATGGAGGGGCCGGAACGGATTCCGCTTCCGATCGCCCCGTCAGCAGGGAGGCTCGAACATGTATTCCGATACCGGGCGCGCCGGGACCCCCACGTCCACCGCGCCATCCGCCCCCACCTGGGATCCCCAGCAGTACCTCCGGCACTCGGGCCACCGCACACGGCCCTTCCTCGACCTGCTCACCCGCATACCCGAGCTCCCCCACCGCCCCGCCCGTATCGCCGACCTCGGCTGCGGCCCCGGCAACGTCACCACCCTGCTCGCCGAGCGGTGGCCCGAGGCCCGCATCACCGGCTTCGACCTCTCCCCGGAGATGCTCCACCGCGCCACCGAGGAGTACGCCGGGCCCACCGCCGGCGGCGGCAGCCTCGACTTCCGCCACGGCGACCTCGCCACCTGGCTCCCCGACGAGTCTTATGATCTGATCGTTTCCAACGCCGCCCTCCAGTGGGTCCCCGGCCACCCCGGCTCCTTCGGCGCCTGGATCAACGGCCTGCGCCCCGGCGGCACCTTCGCCTTCCAGATCCCCGGCAACTTCACGGCCCCCAGCCACGCCTTGCTCGCGCAGCAGTGCGACACCCCGCGCTGGCGGGCCCGGCTCGCCGGTCACGGCGCCCGCTACATCCATCTCCTCGAACCCGCCGAATACCTCGCCCGGTTCACCGAACTCGGCTGCGCCGCCGACATCTGGGAGACCACCTACCACCAGCTGCTCCAGGGCCCCGACCCCGTCCTCGACTGGGTCAAGGGCACCGCCCTGCGGCCCGTCCTCACCGCCCTCGGCGAGGACCGCGACGCCGTGGACGCCTTCCTCACCGAATACCGTGACCGGCTCCGCGCGGCCTACCCGACCGGCCCGCGCGGCACCGTCTTCCCGTTCCGCCGCATCTTCGCCGTAGCCCGCAAGGAGGCATGACCGTGCTGACCGCAGTCGACCACGTGCAACTCGCCGCGCCGCCGGACTCGGAGGACCGGCTCCGCGCGTACTACACGGACATCCTCGGCATGACCGAGATCCCCAAGCCGCCCGTCCTCGCCACCCGCGGTGGCTGCTGGTTCGCCGCCGGGCCCGTCCAGCTGCACCTCGGCGTCGAGGAGGACTTCCGGCCCGCCCGCAAGGCCCACCCGGGCCTACGGGTGAGCGACATCGAGGCGTACGCGAGCAGACTGCGGGAGCGGGGGGCCACGGTGGACTGGGACGACAACCTGCCGGGCCACCGCCGCTTCTTCTCCGAGGACCCCGTCGGCAACCGGCTCGAATTCCTGGAACGGCACCACCCGGAACCGGCAGCGCCGGAACCCTGCGCATAGGACGCACC
>NZ_JBSGZP010000878.1:0-2501 GCF_053611065.1 Streptomyces sp. NPDC054840 | reverse complement strand
GGCGAGGGCCGGACCCGCTTCTTCTGTTGTCCGCCGGAGGTCAGAGGTAGGGGCCGGAGCGGATCGCGCCGTGGCCGCCGTCCTCGTCGTCGTGCGGGCCGCCCGGCGGGAGGGCGCGGCGCATCTGCTCCAACTGGGCCCGCGCCGCCATCTGCTGCGCGAACAGGGCCGTCTGGATCCCGTGGAAGAGGCCCTCCAGCCAGCCCACCAACTGAGCCTGGGCGATCCGCAGTTCGGCCTCGGAGGGAATGGCCTCCTCCGTGAACGGGAGTGACAGGCGCTCCAGTTCCTCCACCAGCTCCGGGGCCAGGCCGTCCTCCAGCTCCTTGACCGAGGCGGCATGGATGTCCTTGAGCCGCACCCGGCTCGCCTCGTCGAGAGGCGCGGCACGTACCTCTTCCAGGAGTTGCTTGATCATGCTGCCGATCCGCATGACCTTGGCGGGCTGTTCGACCATTTCCGTCACCGGGACCTCGCGCGACTCGTCATCGGCGTCGCCGACCGCCGTCCCGTCCTGTCCCACGATCAGGACGTGCGGGGGGCTGTCCTGCGACCGTTCACTCCTCGGCATCTCCATGCCGTCATTCTCTCGCACACCTCCGTCCTCACACGGTGTGCCCCCGTACAGTCGTGATCCACCCTGTACGGGGGCACCGGCCCGGTACCGGTCTCAGGCCTTGGCCTACCCCGCGGCCCGGCGGGCCAACGCGCCGCTGGAGCGGGTGACCAGGGCCGCCAGCAGGGCCGCGCCCAGCGGAACCACGACGAGCAGCCCGCCGAGGGTCTCCCACGGCACGGAGATCGGCACGAACGGCACGGCGTCCGACACCGTCGAGAAGCCCTGTTCGATCGACTCCCGGTAGAGCGCCTCCGCTTCCCGCTGCTGTGTCAGACGCAGGCCGACGGCGGGCAGGATCCCGGCCGCCGATCCGAGGACGACGCCCATGAGGGCGACCACCCCGCACTGGAAGCCGCTCAGCGTCCGCCGCACCCGCGGTGGCGCGCCCACCGCGGCCAGTGTCTTCAGGTCGGCCTCGGCGTCGGCCTGGGCCAGCCCGGTGGCGATGCCGGCCGCGCCGATGGTGACGATCCCCGCGAAGATGGCGAGGGCGAGCATGACGAGGCTGTTGTCGCCCTGGTAGCCGTTCTCGATGCGCAGGGAGGCCTCCACGCCCATCCGGTCGATCTCGCCGTCCAACTTCTGGCGCTGCTCGCTGGATGCGGGGCCGTCGAGGCTGAAGTACGAGCCCACGGGGGCGGTGGCCAGTCCGGCGGCCTTGGCCGCCGAGGGCGGCAGGATCAGTTCGACGCCCCAGCCCTCGACCGAGTCGGGTGCCAGGTGTACGGGGAGGAGCCTGTCCTCACCGGGCGCCTCGTCGTAGCGCCCGCGCATGATGTCGTCCTCCCCCGGGTCGGTGATGATCCGCAGGGTGAGCTTGCCGTCCTTGACCTGGCGCTTGTCGAAGGAGACGGCCTGGCCGGCCTTGAGGGCGGCCACGGTGCCCGGGTCGGTGACCGCGAGCACGCTCAGCACCTTCTCGTCGCCCACGAGGACGGAGTGCTGCGTGCCGTGCCGGGGCTCCTTGCAGCGCCAGTCCTGGCGCAGTTCCTTCCGCTGCTCCACCAGGATGGCTTCGCTGCCCTTGGTGTCCTCGTAGAGCGGGCAGCGCTGGTCCTTGGGCGTGATGATTTCGGCGCGGCCGCAGCCGGGGTCCGAGGAGAACGACTCGCAGCTCGGCTTGCCGACGACCAGCCGCTCGATGTCCGCCCGCTGCGCCAGCGGCATCTCCTTGGCGAGGGCCTCGCGCAGGGCGGGCACCTCCTTGTACGCGCCGTTCTCGTTGCCTTCCAGCAGTCCGGTGCCGTGGGGCAGGATGGCCCGGTACTCCTGGCGCATCTGGACGTCGTTGCTCTGCTGGTACGTCGCCACGGCGACGGTTCCGGCGACGGCGGCCAGTACGGCGGCCACGGCGGGGGCCGTACGCCCGCGGTTGCGCACGGCGTCGCGCAGCGCGAGCCGCGGCGACAGCGGCAGCCACCGGCCGAGCCGGCCGAACAGGCCGACCAGGACCGGGGTGAGTGCGACGATGCCGAGTTCGGCGAGGGCGCTGCCGCCCGCCACGACGGTGCTGCCCAGCTTCGAGGTGGTGCCGTAGAGGGCGATCGCGGCGCCGGCCGCGACGGCGATCAGGCCGAGGACGGGCAGTACGCGGTTGGCTTTGCGGATGCCGCGGCGGCCGGTCAGCGAGGCCAGCACGGTCTGCCGGGAGGCGGTGACGGCCGGGACGATCGCGGCCAGCAGGCCGGTGATCACGGCGAGCAGGGCGATGCCGGCCAGTTCCAGCGGGCGGAAGTCGAAGCCGCCGAAGCGGTTGCCGAGCGTCTCCTCCAGCACGGGGCGCAGGAGGACGGTGAGCAGGATGCCGATGACGGTGCCGGTCACGGCGGCGACGGCGCCGAGGACCAGGCCGCCGGAGAGCACGATGGAGCGGATGTGGCGC
>NZ_JBSGZP010000877.1:0-2506 GCF_053611065.1 Streptomyces sp. NPDC054840 | reverse complement strand
GATCCGTCGGGCGCCCAGGATCAGGCGGCCTTGGTCTCCCAGAAGATGCGGTCGATCTCGGCGATGAGCTCAAGAGCCTTCGCGCCGGTCGCCGGGTCGTTCGACGCCTTGGCGGCCGAGAGGGCCTTCAGGGTGTCGTTGACCAGGGTGTGCAGCTGCGGGTACTTCTCGAAGTGCGGGGGCTTGAAGTAGTCGCTCCACAGCACCGAGACGTGGTGCTTGGCGAGCTCGGCGCGCTGCTCCTTGATGGTGATGGCGCGCGCGCGGAAGTCGGCGTCTTCGTTGGCCTGGTACTTCTCCTGCACGGCCTTGACGGACTCGGCCTCGATGCGGGCCTGGGCAGGGTCGTACACGCCGCACGGAAGATCGCAGTGGGCGGAGACCTTCGCCTTGGGGGCGAAGAGGCGGGAAAGCATGGAGTTTGTCCTCCTCGTGATCGTCTTCTCAAGGGGGAGATTACTCGCTGGACAACCGGATTTCGCGGGCGCCCCCATGGGCTTAGGACAAAAGTCCAGGGCCGCGGCCGGACCGGTGAGCGAATGTACGGACCCGTGCGGCAGCATGCGGGGGTGACGAGGAGGACACGCATGGTGGAGAACGGGCGCCCGCGCAAGCGGTTCGAGGTGGTGGAGGTGACGGGGCCTTCGATGGTGCCCACGCTGCTGAACGGGGACCGGCTCGTCGTCCGGTACGGGGCTGCCGTACGACCGGGCGACGTGGTGGTGCTGCGGCATCCGCTCCAGCAGGACCTGCTGGTGGTCAAGCGCGCGGTGGAGCGGCGGCCCGGCGGCGGCTGGTGGGTGCTCGGCGACAACCCGTACAACGAGACCGGCGACAGCACCGTCTTCGGGCCGGTGCCCGCGGAGCTGGTGCTGGCGACGGCGGTGCTGCGCTTCCGGCCGCGCGAGGAGGATCAGCGTTCGCTGAGGGCCCGGCTGTCCTGGGCGGCCTCGGCGTTGCGCCCGCTGTGGGCGGACGCCTCGGCCTCCAGCCGTTTGCGGGCGCGGTAGGCGGCCACGTTCGCCCGGGTGGCGCAGCGGTCGGAGCAGTAGCGCCGGGAGCGGTTGGTGGAGGTGTCGAGGTAGGCATTGCGGCAGGGCGCGGCCTGGCACAGGCCGAGGCGGTCGGGGCCGTGCTCGGTGAGGGCGAAGGCCAGGCCCATGGCGGCCATGGCGGCGTAGCCGGCGGAGGCGTTCGAGGGGTGCTCGGCGAGGTGGATGTGCCAGTCGGGGCGGCCGTCGTCGGCGAGGGTCTCGTGGCCGGACACCTGGGGGCTGACGGGGAACTCCATGAGCAGCGAGTTCAGCAGGTCGACGGCGAGGACCTCGTCACCGCCGTCGGCGGCCTCGAAGACGGAGCGCAGGCGGCCGCGGACGTTGCGGAAGCGGGTGACGTCACCGTCGGTGACGCGGCGCGCCATCTGCTGACTGGCGCCGAACAGGGCGCGGACGGCGTCCACCGAGGTGAGCGAGTCCTTGTTGCGGGCCGGCTCCTCGGTGTTGACCAGGCGCACGGCGAAGTCCGAGTAATGGGCCAGTTCCACTTGTAGTCCTTACGGCTGCGGATTAGTGTCTCCGGTAACGGCTGAGACGTCTTCGAGGGTATTACGTGTGGAGGGGTTCGGGATGACGGATACGGCGAACACGGTGGATACGACCGAAGCGACGGGCACGACCGACTGGCAGGCCTGGCAGGACAGCTGGGACCGGCAGCAGGAGTGGTACATGCCCGACCGCGAGGAGCGGTTCCGCGTGATGCTGGACATGGTCGAGGCACTGGTGGGACCCGCCCCCCGGGTGCTGGATCTCGCATGCGGTACGGGAAGTATCACGGACCGCGTCCTCAAGCGGTTCCCGGAAGCCACCAGTACGGGCGTCGATCTCGACCCCGCCCTGTTGACGATCGCCGAGGGGCACTTCGCGGGTGACTCACGCGTCACCTTCGTGACCGCCGACCTCAAGGATCCGAACTGGCGCAGCGCCCTCCCCCACGCCACGTACGACGCGATCCTGACGGCCACCGCCCTGCACTGGCTGCCGAGCGAGGAGCTGTCCGTCCTGTACGGGCAGCTCGCACCGCTCCTGCCCCCCGGCGGGGTGTTCATGAACGCCGACCACATGCCCGACCCGGCCACCCCACGCATCGACGCCGCCGAGCATGCCCACCGGCACGCCGCCATGGACCGGGCCAGGACGGCCGGGGCGGTGGACTGGCGCGAGTGGTGGGCGCTGGCGGGCGCCGAGCCGGCGCTGGCCGAGCAGGTGAAGCGGCGCTTCGAGATCTACGGGGAGCACGCGGACGGCGACACCCCCTCCGAGGCCTGGCACACCGAGACCCTGCGCGCCGCGGGCTTCGCGGAGGCGCGTGCGGTCTGGCGCTCCCCCTCGGACGCGCTGGTCCTAGGTCTGAAGTAGGGACCTGAAGCAAGGACCTGAAGCAAGGACCGGAAGCAAGGACCGGAAGCAGGGATCCGGACCTCGGAAAGGACGAGGGGCGGTACGGGGAT
>NZ_JBSGZP010000876.1:0-2526 GCF_053611065.1 Streptomyces sp. NPDC054840 | reverse complement strand
CGTCAGGACAGCGCCGGGCGGTGCACGGGGACTCCCTCGGGCACCGCCCGGCGCCGCGCCGCGGAGGTACCCGTCCAGCAGGTGCCGCGCCGGGCCAGCAGGCGGCGGAGCCACAGCTCCATCGAGACGAGTTCCGCCAGCCCGTCCAGCGGGACCGGGTGCCCGTCCGCCGCGTCGAGCAGGGCCTGGCGCACGACCCGGGCCTCGATCAGCCCGGCGTCCGCGAGCAACGGCGACTCGAACAGCTCCAGCAGGCCGCTCAGGGCGGCGCGCAGCCCCAGCCGGGTCGCCGTCTCGTTCGGCACACGGTCCGTGACACCCCAGCCCGGCGGGAACTCGCGCACCCCCGCCGAGGACAGGACGCTGCGCAGGATCGCGGCACGGGCCCCGGGCTGGACCCGCAGGGACTCGGGCAGGGCGCGGGCGGCCCGTACGACCTGGTTGTCCAGGAAGGGGGCGTGCAACCGCTGGCTGCGGACCTCCACGGCCTGCTCGAAGACCCGGTGGTCGGCGGCGTGGCGGGCGAGCAGCGAGCGGGCGCGGGCCTCCCCCGGCCGCAGTGACAGCGGCGGCCGGCCGGCCGCGACCGTCAGGCGGATCGATACTTCCGCCAGTGCCTCCCCCGTGAGCCAGCCCGCCGCCGGTCCCGGGCGGGACCAGGTCAGGGCGGCGAGGGAAGCGTCCACCGGACCGGAGGATCTCTCGGTGACCCCGCCCTCGCGAAGCCGGGCCGCGGCGGCCTCCATGCCCGCGCGGTACGTCGTACGGGCAAGTCTGCGGGCCGCCGAGTACACGGTGAGCGGGACCAGCAGTGACTCCCCGGAGGCTCCGGAGGCGGAGGCCGAACGGGCCAGCGCCGCCACCGGGCGCAGCAGGTGCCGCCGTCGGCGGTCCATCAGGAGGTCGGCCATGCGGGCCGGGTGGGCGTCGAGTACCTGGCGGGCGCCGTGGCCGGTGAAGTGGTCGGCCGAGCCGGCGGCCAGCCGGCGCCGCTCGCGGGCGGCGAAGACCAGCGAGGGGCCGGGTTCGTCGGTCAGCGGGCCGTCGAGTTCGGCGTACGGGAGGGCCTCCGCGGCGGCGGCCACCACCACGTGGTGCAGGCGCGGGTCGGCCGCGATGGCTCTGGCCCGTTCCAGCTCGGCCTCGCGCCCCTGCGGAGTGGCCAGGTCGTTGAAGGTGACGGCCAGCAGCCTCGCGCCGGCGGGACTCAGCAGGCTGCCCGGTGCCCCCGGCAGACCGGCCGCCAGCAGCGCCAGCGTGGCGGAAGCGCTGCCGCCGGAGAGGTCGGCCCCCACCCCTGGGGCCGGGGCGCCGCGGGCGGCGCGCCGGTCGGCGGGGCCCATTCCGGGCACGGGGCCGGGATCGTACGGCGGCCGGGGGCCCCTTCCGGCGGTGGCCGGGGAGGTGTCGGGAGCATGCCGCGGAGCCGTGAGCCGGGCGCGCACCGCGTCCACCAACGCTTCCCGTACGCCCTCCACCGCGCGCTCGGCGTCGACCTCGGGGGCGGCCACGGCGAGCGAGGCGACCTGCTCGTAGCCGGTGATCTCGCGGGAGCCCTCCCGCAGGATGAGCGCATGGCCGGGGGGAATGCGCCGGACCCCGGCGTACGGTGTGCCGTCGCCCAGTGCCTCGGGACTGTCCGGGCAGGCCAGGAGGGCGGCGAGATGGCCGATGTCGAGCTGCGCCTCGATGAGGTCGGCGAGCGGCAGGGCGGCGGTGGCGTACGCCGTACCGCTCGCCCAGGGCGTGTAGAAGACGGGCCGGGCGCCCGCGAGGTCGCCGACGACGGTGATGCGACGGCCGGCCTGGACGACGGCGGTGTAGCTGCCGGACCACTGGGTGAGGTGGCGCAGCGCGCCGCCGCGGGCGGCGTAGAGGGCGCGGCGCAGTTCCGCGTCGGTCGCGCCGCAGCAGCCGAGGACCGCGAGCCGGGTGAACGGGTCGGCGGGATCGGCGGTGAGTGTGCGGATCTCGTCGGGGCGCCAGTCACCGACGGCCCAGAGGGGGTCGGGGTCTCCCCAGAGCAGTTGTGCGCCGACGGGGTGGACGGTGCGTTCCGCGTCCGCGCCCGGGTCGTCCGGATGGGCGGCGTCCGCGAGGCCGCCGCGCAGGGGCGCACCGGCGTCGCCGTAGCCGCCCTGGCCGTAGCCGCCCTGGCCGGAGCTCTGACCGGAGACCCTTCCGGCCGTGCCGAAGCTCGCGGCGATACTGCTCCAACCCACCAACCAGCGCACCGCCGCCTCCCCAGCCCGTGGGCACATGACCGGGGCACAGGCAGCACGGACAGCGCTGAGGGCGCGGCCGCGGGACCCCGGGTGGCTCGGGGTCCATGCTGCCACGGGACAGGCGTGCGAGAGTGGTTAAAGGGGGCGCACAGGCAAACGAACACGCGCTGGCAACTCGGTATTTGACGTTCCGTTCCCACCGTCCCATAGGTCGCTTTCAGCCATTCTTCAGCCGCCGGAAGAGCCGTCACGGGCCGCCGGCGCCCTACGCGGGGGCGCGGTGCGGGGGGCGCCATACGCC
>NZ_JBSGZP010000875.1:0-2527 GCF_053611065.1 Streptomyces sp. NPDC054840 | reverse complement strand
CTTCTACACCGAACACGTGGAGGCCGACGCCGTCCACGAACAGGTCGTACGCCACGAGGTCATCGGAGGCCTCCTCGCCGAGGAGCCGGACCTGGAGGCGGACATCGCGTTCGGATGTGCGGCAACCGTCCTGCTGGAGGACCGCCTCGCACGCCACATCCGCGAGAACTGGGACCAGGGCCGCAGCGCACTGCGCAGGCCGTTGCCGCCGCAGGCATGACGGGGGAGGGGCGTCGACAACCCACGGAGCGGCAGGGGCCGTGCCGTACGGCCGGCCGCACGGCCCGTGCTCCTCACCGCGGCTCGGTGTGATGTCCTGCGCGAGGCCGTCTCTTCCGGATCTTGTCGGGTGAGCCCGGGTCGTCCGGGGCGGTGCCTCGCAAGGCGGAGGGGCGCCCGTGTACCGGACGTACCCGGGTGCCCCACGACGCGGCGAGAGGCCGTGCCGGGCGGGCCGGACCCGGCAAGATCCGAACGAAACGGCCTGGTGCCGCGAGCATGCCGACGTGGGCGCGGTACCTCCGGGACCGCCTGCTCTACGCCACCGCACCGACCGTGGCCGCGAGGGCGGCGACGGCCAGGGGAACGGTGGCGTGGACGTCCAGCGCCTCGGTTCCGGTGACCGTCCCGAGGCTGCGACGGGCTTCCGCGCTGGAGGCGACCACCGCGGCCGCCGTGCCCGCGTCGCGGCACATGCGGTCCGCCCTGACGACGATGCTCACGGCCGCGGGACTCAGTACGGCGTCGGACAGTTCGAGCACGACGGGCCTGGTTCGGTGGGCGGTCAAGAGGTGGTCGATCGTCCACGTCGTCGCGGCACGACGGCCGATGTCGAGGTCGGCTTGCAGTCGGATGATCAGCACTCCGCTGTCGGTCACCTTGATGGGCAGCACGGACACTCCTTCGCTGGGCAACCCGCAACTGTTGTGTACCGGTCACGTGCCCTGACCTTGCGGTGGCATGCGCACGAACGGCCGAGCGCGTGGAAGACGCCCCCGCCGCACGGGCCGGGCTCGGCTCGCCCACCGCCGACTACCGGGGCCGGTCGTCCTCCGGTTCGGCCCGGTCGACCTCGTCCGGGTGGAGGACCCGGGCGGTCCTGATCCTGCGTTCGTTGGCCCTGCCCACCCGCTCGGCGTCCGCCGAGGGCTGGGTCCCGGTGCCCGTGCGGGAGGGGACTCCGGGCCTTCGCCCGTGCTCGTCCGCGGTTCCGCCTTCGTGCTGCAATCGAGGTCGCCGTGCCTGCGGCCTGTCGTCGTTCTCGCCCGCGGCGCTCATGTCCGCACCTCCTCCGTGCCCGCTCTTCCCTCTCCCGTCCGCCTACCCGGTCACGCACGGTCGAGACATTCGAGGGGCGCGCCCGGGGGTGGGGCCCCGGCCGTGCCCTGGCCCGGGCCATCGGGCTCGCGGTATGCCAGCGGCTGCGGCGGGGAGCTCCGCCGTACGCTCGCGGGATGACCGACAACGAGATCAAGCTGAAGGCCATCGCGGCACTGACGGGTGTGCGGAGCGGGATCGGGGCGGACTACGTCTCCTCGCTGCTCGGTGAGGTGACGCCGTCGGAGTTCCTCGTGCCCGCGGAAGCCGATGCGGCAGAGGTCGGGTCCGCGATGCTGGATCAGCTCTCCGGCCCGCTCAGTGCCCTGATCAGTGGCTTCGTGATGGCCTTCGAGGCGGTCGCGGACGCATTCGACCAAACGGGGGCGGAGGCATCCGCGCAGGAGATCCTCCAGGACCTCGCCCTGCGACTCGCGAGCGAATCCGACTGATCCGGCTTTTCTGCGGCGGTACGCCATGCCCTCGGTCAGGCGGGGGAGTGGGGGGACCGACGGTGGCCCTGTGAAGAGATCGCAGCGTGAGCAGGCCCTCGGACGGTGACGTCTTCCGGTGCGGAGCCGGTCGGTCGCGCGGTTCGACGTCCGGTTCTCTGACGGGCACCGGCAGGGGAGCGGTGAGCGGTGAACCTCGCGCATGCGAGCCGTGTGACGGGGCAGACGGCCTAGAGGAGGTGGATGACGCTGGTGCCTCTGTGGCCGGTCGGCTTCGCGGCCCACCGGCGGGCGGTGGCGGAGGCTGGTACCGCTGTGGCTCGCGATCGGAGGAACGAGGGCGACCGGCGTCGTTGCGGACCGAGCCGACCAGCCCGATCCGCTCGTGCACCGTCACGAGTAACCCGCCGATGTTCACGCGTACGGCCCAGAGCCGGAGTCTCGTAGACACGCGGCAGCCGCCGGCCTCGCCGCGCAGGATTGTCCGTTCCGACCTAGTTTGGGCCCGTCGAGATTTTCCCACCACCAAGGAGACACCATGGCAGACAAGGGAAAGATGGATCAGGCCAAGGGCAAGGCCAAGGAAGCCGCCGGAAAGGTCACCGGCAGTGAGCGGATGAAGGCCGAAGGCAAGACGGATCAGGCCAAGGGCAAGGCGAAGGAAGCCCTGAGCGACACCGAGAAGCGCGCCCGCGGAGTCCAGGACTCCCTGGGCGACAAGCGCGACAGGACCTGACGCCGCCCCGGCGAGTCCCGCC
>NZ_JBSGZP010000874.1:0-2529 GCF_053611065.1 Streptomyces sp. NPDC054840 | reverse complement strand
GGACCCGCTTCCACTGGTCCACCGGGATGCGGCCGGCCTCGAAGGCCTGGCGCACGTCGTCACCGTTGATGTGACCCTGCTCGCGGCCGCGCTCGACGAGCGCGACCAGGGCCTCGGATTCGGCGATCTCCGGAGGGAACGTACGGGACGGGCTGAGCGACACAAGGAGCCTCTCGTTGCGAACAAATAAATGGTGGGCGGGACATCATCGCGCGAACTCGGGAAACAGACCCGAGGGGGGTCTGTATTCCGGGGCCGCGCGAGGACACCTGTCGGTTCATCGCATGCCCGAGTCGATTCGTTACGCGCTGAATTGAGTGACCTGCGCCACGCTGTGGCCGCGCAACCCGATCCGGCGCAGATCCGTCCGCCCTTCAGATCAGCCCGTTTTGCGGGCTTCGATGAGGAAGCGGGCGGTGTGAGCGACGAACGGACCTTCGCGCTCGATCTGTTCATGGAGCTCACGCAACCGGTCCCGGTACTGCCCGACCGTGAAGCCGGGCACCATCCAGATCACCTTCCGTAGAAAGTAGATCACGGCTCCGATGTCGTGGAACTCCGTGCGCAGTCGTTCGGAGCGCAGATCGAGTACTTCGAGGCCGGCCGCACCGGCATCGGCGACCGCGTCGTCGGGGTGCCGACCGCGCCGGACCTCCTCCGGCTGCGGGCCGAGAAAGTACTCGACGAGCTCGAAGACGCTCGACGGACCGACCTGCTGCGAGAGGTAGCTGCCGCCCGGAGCCAGCACCCGCGCGATCTCCTCCCACCAGATCGACACCGGGTGCCGGCTGGTCACCAGCTCGAAGGCCGCGTCGCCGAAGGGCAGCGGCGGCTCGTCGGAGTCGGCGACCACCACCGCGCCCAGCGGGTGCAGCAGCCGCGTCGCCTTCTCGATGTTGGGTGGCCAGGACTCCGTGGCGGCCGTCAACGGCGGCAGCGGAGCGCATCCGGCCAGGACCTCGCCGCCGCCGGTCTGGATGTCCAGCGCGGACCGGACCTGGGCCAGGCGCTCGCTCATCAGCCTCTGGAAGCCCCAGGAGGGGCGCTGCTCGGTGGCCCGGCCGTCGAGCCAGGAAAAGTCCCAGCCGTCCACGGAGACGGACTCGGCCTCGGCGACAAGATGGTCGAAAGTACGCGTCATGTATTGATCGTCCCAGGTCGGACGCCCGACAACCACCGGATATGTCGTCTACAGTGGTCGGCGGGCCGTGACTGGCGTTCGGGTGGATCACCACCGGGGAGCGGCCCGGCGTACCTGTGGACCTCCGGTACGCCGACTGCCGCGCGCCTGGGCGATCCGCGATCCGCAGCGACGTTCAGGAGACCCCGTGACGACTGCCCAGACTGCCCCTGCCCCTGCCACCGGATCCGCCCAGCTGATGGACGGCACGGCCCTCGCCCGCCGCATCTCGGAGCAGACCGCCGCCTACGCGGCGAAGATCACTGAGCGCACCGGCACCGCGCCTTGCCTCGCGACCGTGCTGGTCGGCGAGGACCCGGCCTCGGTGACCTACGTCCGCATGAAGCAGAACCGCTGTGCCAAGGCGGGGATCACCTCCCGCCACGTCGAGCTGCCGGCCGGGACCACCACCGAGGAACTGGTGGCCACCCTCACCGCGCTCTCCGAGGACCCAGGGGTCAGCGGCATCCTGCTTCAGCACCCCGTCCCGCACCACATCGACGAGCGCGCCGCATTCGAGGCCATCGCCCCGGGCAAGGACGTCGACGGGGTCACCATGCACTCCTTCGCCGCCATGGGCTTCGGGCTGCCGGGCTTCGTCTCCTGCACCCCCGGCGGCATCATGCGGTTGCTCGCCGCCTACGACGTGGACCTGACCGGCAAGCACGCCGTCGTCGTCGGCCGCAGCGCGATCCTGGGCAAGCCCGCCGGGATGCTGCTGCTGGAGCAGAACGCCACCGTCACCTACTGCCACTCGCGCACCCAGGACCTGCCCTCGATCGTGCGCCAGGCGGACGTGCTGGTCGCCGCCGTCGGCAAGGCCGAGTTCATCCGGGGCGAGGACATCAAGCCGGGCGCGGTGGTCCTGGACGCGGGGTACAACGAGGGCAACGTCGGCGACGTGCACTTCGAGTCGGCCGCCGCCCGGGCCTCGCTGATCACCCCGGTACCGGGCGGTGTCGGCCCGATGACCATTGCCGTCCTGCTGGAACAGACCGTGCAGGCGGCCGCCGCGCAGGCCGGGCTGGACCTCGCGGAGCTCTGAGACCCCACCGCGCGCGGACCCGCGTACGACCCCCGCCCGCCCGCACGACGCCCCTCAGGCGCCGACCGGGTCAAGGTTCAGGTCCGGCGGGCCGGCGGTGGCCGCTGCACGGGCCGCGGCGACGATGTCGGAGCTGCGGAACGCGTGGGCCAGGGAGGTCAGGGGCCGGCGGCCCAGGCGGTACGGCTGCGGGATCGCGGCCGGCCCCGGCACGGATCCGCTCGCCGCGGCGGCCTTGAGGCGGCACGCGGCCGCCAGGACGGCCGCGTCCGCGACCGCGGCGGCCCGTGCCTCGCTCAGGCCC
>NZ_JBSGZP010000873.1:0-2536 GCF_053611065.1 Streptomyces sp. NPDC054840 | reverse complement strand
CGCCGGGCCGGCCACCCGCCCGGCGGCCTGCTCCGGAGCCGGGGCGGAGACCGGAGCGGCGGCCTCGACCGGAGCCGGGGCGGCGGCGGGAGCGGCCGGAGCTGCCGGAGCCGGAGCGGCCGGAGCCGGAGCGGCCACGGGGGCCGGGGCGGCGGCCGGAGCCGGAGCCTCCGCCGGAGCGGCGGCGGCCGGAGCGGCACCGGCGACGCCGATGACGGCCAGACGGGCGCCGACCTCGGCGGTCTCGTCCTCGCCGACCAGGATCTCCAGCAGCGTGCCGGAGACCGGCGCGGGGATCTCGGTGTCGACCTTGTCCGTGGAGACCTCGAGCAGCGGCTCGTCGGCCTCGACGGACTCGCCGACCTGCTTCAGCCAGCGGGTGACGGTGCCCTCGGTGACGGACTCGCCCAGGGCGGGGAGCACGACATCGGTGCCGGACGCGGCCGGAGCGGCGGCGGCAGCGGGCGCCTCGGCGGCGGGAGCCGGGGCCGCGGGGGCCTCGGCGACCGGAGCCGGAGCGGCCGCGGGGGCCTCGGCGGCGGCCGGCTCGGCGGCCGGAGCCGCGGCAGCGGCCGGAGCGCCGGAGCCGTCGTCGATGACGGCCAGCTCTGCGCCGACCTCGACGGTCTCGTCCTCGGCGACCTTGATGGAGGCCAGGATGCCCGACACGGGGGAGGGGATCTCGGTGTCGACCTTGTCGGTCGAGACCTCGAGCAGCGGCTCGTCGGCCTCGACGCGCTCGCCCTCGGCCTTCAGCCAGCGGGTGACAGTGCCCTCGGTGACGCTCTCACCGAGCGCCGGAAGGGTTACGGAAACCGACATGGTTTCAGTTGCTCCTAACGAAAGTGCGGAAGTGGTCGTCGCGCCCGTGACGAATTAGTCGTGGGAGTGAAGCGGCTTGCCGGCCAGGGCCAGGTGGGCCTCGCCCATCGCTTCGTTCTGGGTCGGGTGCGCGTGGATGAGCTGCGCGACCTCGGCCGGCAGAGCTTCCCAGTTGTAGATCAGCTGGGCCTCGCCGACCTGCTCGCCCATCCGGTCACCGACCATGTGGACGCCGACCACGGCACCATCCTTGACCTGGACGAGCTTGATCTCGCCCGCGGTCTTGAGGATCTTGCTCTTGCCGTTGCCCGCCAGGTTGTACTTCAGGGCCACGACCTTGTCCGCGCCGTAGATCTCCTTGGCCTTCGCCTCGGTGATGCCGACGGAAGCGACCTCGGGGTGGCAGTAGGTGACGCGCGGGACACCGTCGTAGTCGATCGGGACGGCCTTGAGACCGGCCAGACGCTCTGCGACCAGGATGCCCTCGGCGAAGCCTACGTGCGCGAGCTGGAGGGTGGGGACGAGGTCACCGACGGCCGAGATGGTCGGCACGTTGGTCTGCATGTACTCGTCGACCAGGACGTAGCCGCGGTCCATCGCGACGCCCTGCTCCTCGTAGCCCAGACCCTGCGAGACGGGGCCGCGACCCACCGCGACCAGCAGCACCTCGGCCTCGAAGGTCTTGCCGTCGACCAGCGTCACGCGGACGCCGTTCTCCGTGTACTCGGCCTTGTCGAAGAAGGTGCCCAGGTTGAACTTGATGCCGCGCTTGCGGAACGCGCGCTCCAGCAGCTTCGAGCTGTTCTCGTCCTCGACCGGCACGAGGTGCTTGAGGCCCTCGATGACGGTGATGTCGGAGCCGAAGGACTTCCACGCCGAGGCGAACTCGACGCCGATGACGCCGCCGCCCAGGACGATCGCCGACTCCGGGACGCGGTCCAGGACCAGCGCGTGGTCCGAGGAGATGATGCGGTTGCCGTCGATGTTCAGGCCCGGCAGCGACTTCGGCACGGAGCCGGTCGCCAGCAGGATGTGGCGGCCCTGGATGCGCCGGCCGTTCACGTCGACGGAAGTCGGGGAGGAGAGGCGGCCCTCTCCCTCGATGTAGGTCACCTTGCGGGAGGCGACCAGACCCTGCAGACCCTTGTACAGGCCCGAGATGACCTCGTCCTTGTACTTGTGGACGCCCGCGATGTCGATTCCCTCGAAGGAGGTCTTGACACCGAACTGGGCGGCTTCACGAGCCTGGTCCGCGATCTCGCCCGCGTGCAGCAGAGCCTTCGTGGGGATGCAGCCGTTGTGCAGGCAGGTGCCGCCGAGCTTGTTCTTCTCGATCAGGGCAACGTCCAGACCCAGCTGGGATGCGCGCAGCGCCGCGGCGTAACCGCCACTGCCACCGCCGAGGATCACTAGGTCGAAAACGGTGCTGGCGTCGTTCGCCACGTCACGTCCTCCATGCATGTGCGCCGGGCACCGGTCCTCTGTGACCGGGCGGCGGCTGGTATACGGCCGCTTGTTTCTTCGGCCCTGTGGTGGGGGCCCTGTCCTGCCGAGAACCCATCTTCGCATTTGTCGGGGGAACGCGGGACGCCGGGCCCACGATGTGATGGGGCGATCCGCCCGGCCGGGGGTTACCTGTGCGTAGACACCGACCGGGATACCTACCGATTCCTTCAGGTTTCGTCGTGAGACGGACGCACCCCGGGCCCTGACC
>NZ_JBSGZP010000872.1:0-2537 GCF_053611065.1 Streptomyces sp. NPDC054840 | reverse complement strand
GGGTGCGGGCGCCGGGGCCTCCTTGGCGAAGCCGCCTCGCCCGTCGGCGCCGCCGGGGCGGCCCGGCTCTCCGAGCCCCTTGGGGCCCGCGGGACGGCCGGGGCCCGCCTGCTCCCGTTCGCGCCGCGGGTCGGCGTCGTGCGGGCCGCCCCGGTGGCCTCCCTCGGGGCCCGGTTCGGCCCAGGCCATGTGCGGACCCCGCTCCACGCGCATGTGGTGGTCGTGGTGTCCGGCGACGGCCACCGCCGCCGCTCCGCCGACGACCACCACCGCGACCGCGCCCGCCGCCACCCAGCGGGCGCGCCTGCCGGCGGGGACGAGGCGGCCCAGGGCCGCGGACTTGCGGGCCTTGGTCTCGGGGGCGGTCGCCGGGGCGGTCACGGCGGCGGTCTCGGCCTGCTCGGACGGCGGGACAGAATCAGACATACAGGCGCTCCTCAGGACAACCGGGCACGGTGCGGCGCGGCTCGCTCCAGAGCATGCTGAGCGGAACCTGAAGCCCCGCTGAAGCCACCTGAAGACCTCTTCAGCGAACGGCGGAGCGGTACTGAGATCCTGTCCGGCATGCGCGTACTGGTGGTGGAGGACGAACGGCGGCTCGCCGTGGCCCTGCAGCGAGGGCTGCAGTCGGAGGGGTTCTCGGTGGATGTGGCCCACGACGGGACCCAGGGCCTGTGGATGGCCACGGAGCACGACTACGACCTCATCGTGCTGGACATCATGCTGCCCGGGCTGAACGGATACCGGGTGTGCGCGAAGCTGCGCGCGGCCGGCAATGAGTCGGGAATCCTGATGCTCACGGCGAAGGACGGCGAGTACGACGAGGCGGAAGCGCTCGACACCGGCGCCGACGACTTCCTGTCCAAGCCGTTCTCCTACCTCGTCCTCGTCGCCCGGCTGCGCGCGCTCGGCCGGCGCACGGGCCGCCGACGGCCCCAGGTGATGCGGTTCGGCGATCTGCTGCTCGACCCCGCGCGGCACTCCTGTTCCCGCGGCGGGACGGAGATCCGGCTGACGGCGCGGGAGTTCGCGGTCCTGGAGTACCTGGCCCGGCGCTCCGGCGAGGTGGTGCCCAAGCGGGACATCCTGGAACAGGTGTGGGACAGCGCCTTCGACGGCGACCCCAACGTGGTCGAGGTCCACGTCAGCGCCCTCCGGCGCAAGATCGACGCGCCGTTCGGCCGCGCCGCGGTGGAGACCGTGCGCGGAGCGGGTTACCGACTGGCGGCCGACGGTGGCTGATGCCGTGGCCGAACACTCCGGCCCGCGCGACCGCGGGCGCGTGCGCGCCGCCCTGCGCGCGGTTCCTGGCACGGTCCTGCGCCGGTGGCCGGTGCTGCGCCAGCTGTGGCCCACCACCGTACGGGCGCGGGCCACCGTGGGCGCGAGCGTGGTGGTGGCCGCGGCGCTGGCGCTCGCCTCGTTCGCGCTGCTCGGGCTGCTGGAGGCGAACCTGCTGCGCAACGCGGAGAACGACGCCCGGCGCCAGGCCGAGACGGTGGCGCAGCTCGCCGCCACCGGGAAGCTGGGCCGCGTAAGGCCGCCGGCCCGCGGCATCGACTTCGTCCAGGTGGTGGGCGCAGACGGGCGCGTCCTGTTCGCCAGCCCGAACCTGGCCGGTGTGCCCGCCTTCCCGCCGACCGGTCCCGGCGCTCCGGGAACCCGGTTCCACACCTGGCGGGTCCGCCCGGTGGACGGCGAGTACCGGCAGCGGGTCGTCCAGGTCGTCACGGAGACCCCGGACGGAATGGCCACCGTCTACGCGGGCGCCTCCCTGCGGGACGCGGACGCGGCCGACGACACGACCGCCGCCGCCCTCGTCATCGGCATGCCCCTGCTGCTGGCCACCGTCGCCCTCGTGACCTGGCGGGTCACCGGCCATGCGCTGCGGCCGGTGGAGGAGATCCGGGCCGAGGTCGCCGAGATCTCCGACCGCGGCCTGCACCGCCGGGTGCCGGTGCCCGCCACCCACGACGAGGTCGCCCGGCTGGCCGAGACCATGAACGCCACCCTGGACCGGCTGGAGGCCTCCGGTATCCGCCAGCAGCAGTTCATCGCCGACGCCTCCCACGAACTGCGCAGCCCCATCACCGTCCTGCGCACCCAGCTGGAGGTGGCCCTGGCCGTCCAGGACCCGGAACTGTGGCCCGAGCTGATCTCCGGGGCCCTGGAGGACATCGAACGGCTCCAGCGCCTCACGGCCGACCTGCTGCTGCTCGCCCGGATCGACGCGGCGCAGCCGGTGGTCGCCGCCCCGCTGGATCTGGCCGCCCTGGTTCGTGAGGTGGTGGAGGGCCGGCTCGGCGACCGTGTCCCCGTACGGCTGCGGCTGGAACCGGATGTCGAGGTCATCGCCGGCGCGCTGTGGCTCGGCCGTATCGTCACGAATCTCGTCGACAACGCGCAGCGCTACGCCGACGGCCGCGTGGACGTCTCCCTGCGCACCACGAACGGCGCGCTGCCCGGCACCGCGGTGCTGGAGGTGGTCGACGACGGCCCCGGTATCCCGGCGGCCGACCGGGAGCGGATCTTCGAAC
>NZ_JBSGZP010000871.1:0-2539 GCF_053611065.1 Streptomyces sp. NPDC054840 | reverse complement strand
GGACCATGCGCAACCTCCTCCTGGAGAAGCTCGACGCCCGCGCCGAGATGATCACCGGCCGCCACAAGACCCTCTCCATGGTCGAGGGCGTCCAGCACGGCGACGTCGACGCCATCGCCTTCGTCGGCTACCACACCGGAGCCGGCTCCGAGGGGGTCCTCGCCCACACCTACCTCGCCAACTCCGTCACCGGCGTCTGGGTCAACGGGACGCGCGCCAGTGAGGGGCTGCTCAACGCGCACGTCGTCGCCGAGTACGGGGTTCCCGTCATCCTGGTCACCGGCGACGACCTCACCTGCGTGGACGCCGCCGGGTACGCGCCGGGAGCCGTCACCGTCGCCGTCAAGGACCACGTCTCGCGCTACGCAGCCGTGTGCCGGACCCCGGCCCGTACCGCCGCCGACATCCGGGCCGCGGCCAAGGAGGCCACCGCCCTGGCCGTGCGTCATGACCCGGTGCGCGGCGGTCCTTTCACCGTGGAGCTGGAGTTCGACGCCGCGCACCTGGCCATGTCCGCGACCGTCGTTCCGGGCGTGGAGCGGAGCGGGGAGCGCAAGGTCGCGTACACCAGCGAAACCATGTACGAGGGGATCCGGGCCTTCAAAGCGGTCACGACGGTCGTCTCGGCGGCCGTGGAGGAGCAGTATGGCTGACATGTGCGCAATCAACGCCGAGGTTCCGGCCGGTGCGGCCCGCGCCGTCGGCACCGCGGACGCGGTGGACACGCTGGGCGCGGTGGACACGCTGGGCGTGGTGGACGGGGTGGCTCTCGGCGAGGCGGTCGAGTTCACCTCCGGCCTCATCAGGATCGACACCACGAACCGGGGCGGCGGCGACTGCCGCGAGCGCCCCGCCGCCGAATACGTCGCCGAGCGGCTCGCCGCCGCCGGCCTGGAGCCGCACCTGCTGGAGCGCACCCCCGGCCGCACCAACGTGGTCGCCCGGATCGAGGGCACCGATTCCTCGGCCGAGGCCCTCCTCGTCCACGGGCACCTCGACGTGGTCCCGGCCGAGGCCGCCGACTGGAGCGTGGACCCCTTCTCCGGCGAGGTCCGCGACGGCGTGGTGTGGGGGCGCGGCGCCGTCGACATGAAGAACATGGACGCGATGGTGCTGGCCGTCGTACGGGCCTGGGCGCGCGCGGGAGTGAAACCGCGCCGGGACATCGTGATCGCCTACACCGCCGACGAGGAGGACAGCGCGGTCGACGGCTCCGGCTTCCTCGCCGACCACCACCCGCAGCTCTTCGAAGGCTGTACCGAGGGCATCAGCGAGTCCGGAGCCTTCACCGTGCACGGCGGCCCCGGCGGCCGGGCCCTCTACCCGATCGCCGCGGGGGAGCGGGGCACGGCCTGGCTGAAGCTGACCGCGCACGGCACCGCCGGTCACGGCTCCAAGCCCAACAAGGCCAATGCCATCAGTCGGCTCGCCGCCGCCGTCGCGCGGATCGGTGCGTACGACTGGCCGGTCCGCCTCACCGACACGGTGACCGCCTGCATCACCGAACTCGCCGCCCTGCAGGGCCTGTCGGTGGACCCGCGGCGGCCCGGCCTCGACGTCGACGAGCTCCTCGACACACTCGGCCCGGCCGGCACCCTGGTCCGCGCCACCGTGCGCAACAGCGCCAATCCGACCGTGTTCAGTGCCGGTTACAAGCTCAACGTGATCCCCGAGCATGCCACCGCCTATGTCGACGGCCGGACCGTGCCCGGCGGCGAGGCCGAGTTCACCGCCACCCTCGACGCCCTCACCGGCCCCGACGTGCGGTGGGAGTTCCACCACCGGGAGGTCGCTCTCCAGGCCCCCGTGGACGGGCGGACGTACGGGATCCTGCGCGAGTCGGTCGAGCGGTTCGACCCGGACGGTCACGTGATCCCCTTCTGCATGGCGGGCGGGACCGACGCCAAGCAGTTCTCCCGCCTCGGCATCACCGGCTACGGCTTCTCCCCGCTGAGGCTGCCGCCGGGCTTCGACTACTGGGCCCTCTTCCACGGAGTCGACGAGCGGGTGCCCGTCGAGGCCCTGCACTTCGGCGTCCGCGTCCTCGACCACGCGCTGCGGACCCTGTGAACGGGGCCCGGTGATGGCGGCGAAGACCCGGCCCTACGGCAGCTGGCCCTCACCCATCGACGCGGGCCTCGCCGCCTCCCTCGACGGGCGGCCCGAGTACCTCGGCACGGTCGGTTCCGAGGTGTGGTGGACCGAACCCCGGCCCGAGGAGGCCGGCCGCCGCACCCTGGTGCGCCGCCGCCTCGCCGACGGCGGGCCCGAGATCACCGAACTGCCCGCCCCGTGGAACGTACGCAGCCGCGTCACCGAGTACGGCGGCCTGCCCTGGGCCGGCGTCGAACGGCCCGCCGGCCGCGGACCCCTGCTGGTCTTCGTCCACTTCGCCGACCAGCGCCTGTACGCGTACGAACCCGATGCGCCCGGAGGTCCCGAGCCGCGGCCCCTCACCCCGGTCTCCCGGACCGGCGGCGGCCTGCGCTGGGCCGACCCGGTGCTGATCGGCGGCGAGGTGTGGTGCGTACTGGAGGAG
>NZ_JBSGZP010000870.1:0-2540 GCF_053611065.1 Streptomyces sp. NPDC054840 | reverse complement strand
AGTACGTCCAGCACACGGGCGCCCCTCCGCCTTGCCGGGCACGGCACCGGACGCCGCGGGCTCGGCCGACAAGATCCGAAAGAGACGGCCTAGCGGACGGGGAGGACCGCCGAGACGCGGAAGCCGCCCGCTTCCGTCGGGCCCGACACGAACACCCCGCCCAGCCCCAGCACCCGCTCCCGCATCCCGACCAGCCCGTTCCCCCCGCTGGGAAGCCCCGGCTCGGCCGCCTTCCCGTCACACGGTCCGTTCTCCACCTGCATGGCCACCTCCCCCGCCCGGTGCGCCAGCCGCACCACGACCCGCGCGCCCGGCGCGTGCTTGTGGCAGTTGGTGAGCGCCTCCTGCACCACGCGGAACGCCGCCTGCTCGACCTCCGCCGGGTACGCCGCCCCCTCACCGTGCACCAGCATCTCGACGGCCATCCCCGCCGCCCGCGACTGCCCGACCAGCACCTCCAGCTCACCGAGCGAGGGCCCGTCCTCCCCGCCCCCCGCGAACGCCACCGCCGCGACGGCCAGGGCGGGCACGGGAGCCGGCGCCGGCTTGGGCGGCGCCCGGAGCACGCCGAGCATCTCGCGCAGCTCCGTCAACGCCTGCCGCCCCATGTCGCCCACCAGGGCCGCGTTCTTCGCCGCCCGCGCCGGGTCCTTGACGGCCACCGCCTCCAGCGCGGCCGCGTGCACCACCATCAGCGACACCCGGTGGGCGACCACGTCGTGCATCTCCCGCGCGATCCGGGTGCGCTCCTCCGTACGGGCCCACTCGGCCCGCTCCTCCGCCCGGTCCGCCAGCAGCGACAACTCCCGCTCCAGCGAGTCCGCCCGTTCCTGCAGGCTCTCCATCAGCCGCCGCCGGGCCCCGATGTAGAGCCCGAACAGCACCGGGGGCACGGTCAGCGCCACCGCGACGAACACGGACAGCACGACCACCAGCGTCGCATCGGCCTCCACGTCCCCGCGGGTGCGCAGGTACATCACGACGAAGGTCGCGGCCAGCGACATCGAGGCCAGCGTGGCCGTGATCCGCCGGGGCACCTCGGAGGAGGCCAGCGTGTACATCCCGACCACGGCGAGCAGGAACCCCATCGCCGCCGGTGACACGGCGATCCCGACGAGCACCACGGCGATCGGCCACCGGCGCCGCAGCACGAGCGTGGCCCCCACCACGAACCCGAACAGCACTCCGACCGCCGTCGGCAGCCCCGCCTCGGCGGCGAAGGGCACGCCCTCCCACGCACACTCGACGGCGGACACCCCGCCGAGCACCACATCTCCCACGGCATCCCGCCGCCGCGCCCACCACAAAGGCGGCCCAGCGCGGCCTTCCACTTCCCCCGTACTGGTCATGCCGCCCAGCGTACGCAGGGGCCCCAGCACAAAGGCGAACGGAATTCCTGCAAACCGGAGGTAATCGCACGTACGACGGAAACGCCCACCGGCCGAGACCTGAATCCCACATTCCGGACGACATTGGCGACATGACCGAAATCCGGCGTCGCCCCGGCGACGGCACCGGTGGCCTCCGCAGCGGGGCCACGACCTTCGAATCCCTCCGCGAGCAGGCGGTGGCCCTGCGCCGCGAGGGCCTCAGCCGGCGCGACATCCGCGACCGCCTGGCCGTCCACAACAACGACATCCTCAACCGTCTCCTGGAGGGCGAACCGCCGCCCGAATGGACGAAGCGCCCGAACGCGAAGGACGACCTCCGCGCCCGCGCCCGCGAGCTCCGCCTCCAGGGCATGACCTACGACCAGATCCAGCTCGAACTGGGCTGCTCGAAGAGCTCGATCTCCCTCTGGGTCCGCGACCTCCCGAAAGTCGATTGCCGGTCGTCGGCAGAGCAGGGCCGGGATGCCGCCCGCAAACGCTGGGCGCATGAGGGCCCGATCCGTGAGGCCGCGCGGGACGCAACCATCGCAGCCGCGAGGGACGGCGTCGGCTCACTGAGCGACCGGGAACTATTCCTCACAGGAGTCGCCCTGTACTGGGCGGAAGGCTCCAAGAGCAAGCCGTACCGGCGCAGCGAGACCGTCACCTTCATCAATAGCGACCCAGGTGTAATCCAGGTGTACCTGGCCTGGCTGAGACTCATGGGCATCCCGCCCGAGCGACTCAAGTTCCGCGCGATGATCCACGAATCCGCAGACGTGGAGGGTGCCGAGCAGTACTGGGCCGACTTGGTCGGGGTGGAGCGGGCAGAGCTGCAGCGGACCACCCTCAAGAAGCACAACCCGAAGACCGTCCGGAAGAACACCGGCGCGGATTACCGGGGATGCCTGATCGTCCGAGTCTCCGCCAGTGGCGAGTTGTACCGTCGCATTGAAGGCGCCTGGTGCGGCATAGTGGGATCCGCGGGTTTGACCAAGTGACGAAATGTCCGGTTCACCCTGGCTTGCTATCCCCTGTGGTGTAATCGGCAACACGGGTCACTTTGGATGATTTGTTCCAGGTTCGAGTCCTGGCAGGGGAGCCAAGCACCTTCGGGTCCTGACCGTCACGGTCAGGACCCGGCCTCGTTTCAGCCCCCCGTCCCACCGG
>NZ_JBSGZP010000869.1:0-2542 GCF_053611065.1 Streptomyces sp. NPDC054840 | reverse complement strand
CGATGAACACCTCGTCGAGGGACGAGCGACGCAGAGCGAGTTCCCCGACGGCGATACCCGCCCGGTCGAGCCGGCGTACGACACGCGGCATGAGCGCCGGGTCCTTGACGGGGACGACGATGCCGTCACCCTCGATCGTGGTGTGCGGCCCGGCCTCCTCGGCGACGAGGGCGTGCGCCGCGTCGAGGTCGGCCGGCCGGACCGGGCGCAGGTGCAGCACCCGGCCGCCGACGGCCTTCAGTTCGTCGGGCGTACCGCCGGCGATCACCCGCCCGTTGTCGATGACCACGATGCTGTCGGCGAGCCGGTCCGCCTCGTCCAGATACTGCGTGGTCAGCAGGGTGGTCATGCCCTCCGCCACCAGCACGCGCAGCATGTCCCACACCTCGCCCCGGCTGTGCGGATCGAGCCCGGTGGTCGGCTCGTCCAGGAAGAGGATCTGCGGCCGCCCGATCAGGCTGGCCGCGAGGTCCAGGCGCCGCCTCATACCGCCCGAGTACGTCTTCACGGCCCGTCCGGCCGCGTCGCTCAGGTGGAAACGGTCGAGCAGCTCGGCTGAGCGGGTCCGGGCCGCGCCGCGCGA
Source organism: Streptomyces sp. NPDC054840 (assembly GCF_053611065.1). Classification (NCBI taxonomy): domain Bacteria; kingdom Bacillati; phylum Actinomycetota; class Actinomycetes; order Kitasatosporales; family Streptomycetaceae; genus Streptomyces; species Streptomyces sp. NPDC054840. Next base: position 1,959 of record NZ_JBSGZP010000869.1, on the reverse strand, counting down.
CATGCCGAGCAGGCGCCCGATCATCAGCAGGTTCTCCGTGCCGGTCATGTTCTCGTCCACGGCCGCGTACTGCCCGGTCAGCCCGATCAGGGAGCGGACCCGCCCCGCCTCCCGCACCACGTCGTGCCCGCCCACCTCGGCACGCCCCTCGTCCGGCCGTAGGAGGGTGGCGAAGATGCGGACCGCGGTGGTCTTGCCCGCACCGTTGGGACCGAGCAGGCCGAGCACGGTACCTGCCGGAACCTCCAGATCCACCCCGTTCAGCGCGCGGGTCTCCTTGAACCGCTTGGCCAGGCCCTCGGCCCGGATCGCGTATCTCACGGGATCACCTCGCTCGCGCGGAAAACGGCATCCCTTCCACTGTGACGCACCCCACCGACAGCCGCCCTGACGGGCGGAGGCCGCGGGCCCCGGGAGCGTGCGCCAACTGTCGGCCGCCGCGGCCGGATCGCGCGCCGATCGGCGCTTCTGCTCCCCACCAGGGCGCCCTATGCTCCTGGCATGGAGGCACTGGCCGTACGGCTGTCAGGACTGGATCCGTACGTCGACGGCGCGATCCGCATCATCGCGTTCTACGACACGCTGACGCGCAGGCGGGTGGACCTCCCGGCGCTGGCCCGCTCCTCGGCGGGTCTGGCCGAGTGCGTGGCCGGGATCCGGCTCCACGGCACGGGACAGACGATCCGCGTCGCGGCGGACGGCGCGCCGGCCCCAGGCCCGACCCCACCCGCATCCACCACCGCGCCGCTCACACTCGACGAGGAGGAGATCGGCACGGTATGGCTGGAACGCCCAGGTCCGCCGGGTCCGCTCGACGAAGTCCTCCTCGACCGGTTCGCCATCACCGCCGCGGCGGCCGTCGAACGGTACGGCCCGGCCCGCACCACCATGGCCGACCCCGCCCTCGTCGAACTGGCGATCAGCCCCGACACCGACGAAGCGGCCGGAGCCCGGGCGCTGCGCCTCCTGGGCTTCACCGCCGGCCTGCCGGTCCACGTCGTCGCCGTACACGCACGGATTCCGCTCGACCGGATCGGCTCCCTGCTCTGCCCGGGCCGTCCGGTCAAGGCGGCATCCCTCGCCGACGTGGGCGTCCTCCTGGCCACCACCGTCGACCCCTCTCGGATCCCGGCAGGCGTACGCGCTGGCATCGGCGCCGCCGAAGGCCCGGCCCGGTCCTGGCAGCAGGCCCGGACCGCCCTCCGCTTCACCACCACACGCCGACCGGTCGTCCGCCATGACGAGTTGGGCGCTGCGGCGCTGCTGGCCCTGGTCCCCCCGGACGCGGTGCGCGGCAACGCGGACGTGTCGGGCATCGCCCGTATCGCCGCCGGCCACGCCGAAGACCTGGAGACCTTGGACGCCTACTGCGCCACCGGTTCCCTGCGGCGGGCCGCCGACCTCCTGCACCTGCACCACAGCAGTGTCGCCCGCAGGCTCGACCAGATCGGGAAGGTCCTGGGCATCGACATCACCGAACACGCCGGGCTGATCCGGGCCTCCCTCGCCCTCACCGCATGGCGACTGCTCGACGACTGACGAGGTGCCGGCCCGGGTCGCCGTAGGCGACCCTCACAAGGCTCCTCAGGCGGCCGGAACGCTGGGCCGGGGCGCGATCCGTATCCGGTCCCGCGCGTACTCCACGGTCTCGCCCGGCAGGATCAGCAGCCCGGGCTCCCCGTCCTGGCAGGCCCCGCCGATCGGTTGCACCTGCACGGCCGGGCCGAGTCCGCCGGCCATGAACACCGTCGGGTCGACCTCCCAGCCGTGCACGGCGAGCCACAGCTCCAGCGCCGCCGTGTCCCGTGCCTCCGCGCCGCGCGGCCACTCGAACGTCGTGCTCCCCATCCCTGCCCCCTGTAGGTGGTCGGATCACCGCCGATGATCCTGCCATCCCCCGCTGACAATCGCCGCCCGATATCGACGCGCGCCCGCCCCCCGCCGTGCGGGGAGTGCGGG
>NZ_JBSGZP010000868.1:0-2552 GCF_053611065.1 Streptomyces sp. NPDC054840 | reverse complement strand
GCCTTCTTCGCCGCGGTCGCCTTCTTGGCCGGGGCCTTCTTGGCTGCCTTCTTGGCCGGGGCGGCCTCCTCGGCCACGGGTGCGGCCTCCTCGGCCGGCGCCGGGGCCTCGGTCACCGGGGTCTCGACGACCACCACGGCGGCCTCTGCCGCGCCGGCCGGGGAACCGGCGGGAGCGGTGGCCTTGCGGGTGGCACGGCGCCGCGGACGGGCCGGAGCGGCCTCCACGACGGGGGCCTCCTCGACCTCGGCGACGGCGACGACCTCGGGCTCGGGCTCGACGACGGGCTCGGGCTCCGGCACGACGACCGGCTCCGGCTCCGGGGCCACCTCGACCGCGGGGGCCGGGGCCCCCGCCGGGGCGGTGGCCTTACGGGTCGCACGGCGACGGGTACGGCCCTTGGGCGCGGCTTCCTCGACCGGGGCGGCCTCGACCGTCTCCGCAGCCTCGACGGCTTCGTCGACGACCGCGGCAGCCGGCTCCAGGACGGTGTCGGCCGGCTCGGTCACGGGCTCGGCGACGACCTCGGCCACCGGGGCCGGCGCCGGGGCGACCGCACCGCGCGGGGCGCCCGCCGGAGCGGTCGCCTTACGGGTGGCACGGCGCCGGTTGCGGCGGCCGCTGATGCCCGCGGCGGCCTCGGCCTCGGCCGGGCTGCTGTAGAGCTCCTCGTCCGCGACGAACTCCGGCTCGGGCAAGGCCTGCGGCGCGGCGGCCTCGGCGGCCACCTCGGCCTCGGTCTCAAAGCCCTCCGTCTCGACCGTCTCGACCTCGTGGTCGTGCTGGTCGAACTCGGTGCGGCCACCGCGGCGCTTGGCGCGCTTGCCGTTGCCACCGCCGCCGATCACGGTCGGCGTCTCCATGTGGACGATGACACCGCGGCCGTTGCAGTGGACACACGTCTCGGAGAAGGACTCCAGCAGACCCTGGCCCACCCGCTTGCGGGTCATCTGGACCAGGCCCAGCGAGGTGACCTCGGCCACCTGGTGCTTCGTACGGTCGCGGCCCAGGCACTCCAGCATCCGTCGCAGGACCAGGTCGCGGTTGGACTCCAGGACCATGTCGATGAAGTCGATGACGACGATGCCGCCCAGGTCGCGCAGCCGGAGCTGGCGCACGATCTCCTCGGCCGCCTCCAGGTTGTTCCTGGTGACGGTCTCTTCGAGGTTGCCGCCCTGACCGGTGAACTTGCCGGTGTTGACGTCGATGACGATCATCGCCTCGGTCTTGTCGATCACAAGCGAGCCGCCCGAGGGCAGCCACACCTTGCGGTCGAGCGCCTTGGCGAGCTGCTCGTCGATCCGGTACGTCGCGAAGACGTCGACCTCGGAGGTCCAGCGGGACAGCCGGTCGGCCAGGTCCGGGGCCACGTGGTTCACGTAGCCGTGGATGGTCTCCCAGGCGCCGTCACCGCTGACGATGACCTTCGAGAAGTCCTCGTTGAAGATGTCGCGCACGACGCGGACGGTCATGTCCGGCTCGCCGTAGAGCAGGCTCGGCGAAGACGTCGAGATCTGCTTCGACTTCTTCTGGATGTCCTCCCACTGGGCCTGCAGACGCTCGACGTCGCGGCGCAGCTCGTCCTCGCTCGCGCCCTCGGCGGCGGTGCGCACGATGACGCCCGCGTCCTCGGGGACGATCTTCTTGAGGATGGTCTTCAGGCGCGCGCGCTCGGTGTCGGGCAGCTTGCGGCTGATGCCGGTCATCGAGCCCTCGGGCACGTAGACCAGGTAGCGGCCGGGCAGCGAGACCTGGCTGGTCAGGCGGGCGCCCTTGTGACCGATCGGGTCCTTGGTGACCTGCACCAGGACCGACTGGCCGGACTTGAGGGCGGACTCGATGCGGCGCGGCCCGTTGGCCATGCCGAGCGCCTCGAAGTTGACCTCGCCGGCGTACAGGACGGCGTTGCGGCCCTTGCCGATGTCGATGAAGGCGGCCTCCATGGACGGCAGCACGTTCTGGACCTTGCCCAGGTAGACGTTGCCGACGTACGAGGTGGCTTCCTCCTTGTTGACGTAGTGCTCGACGAGCACGTTGTCCTCGAGGACGCCGATCTGGGTACGCTCGCCGGCCTGGCGGACGACCATGACGCGCTCGACGGCCTCACGGCGGGCCAGGAACTCGGCCTCGGTGATGATCGGGACACGACGGCGGCCCTGCTCGCGGCCTTCTCGGCGGCGCTGCTTCTTCGCCTCCAGGCGGGTCGAGCCCTTGATGGACTGGACCTCGTCGGAGGACTCGGTCCTCTCGCGCGCCGGGCGCGGCTCGCGGACCTTGACGACGGTACGCACACCGTCCTCGTCGCCCGCTTCGGTGGCCTCGGCAGCGCCCTCGCCACTGCGACGGCGGCGACGACGGCGACGACGGCTGGAGCTGGAGCCGAGGGCCTCGTCGGACTCCTCGTCCTCTTCCTCCTCGGCGTCCCGCTCGGCGGCGTCCTGCTCGGCGGTCTCGGCCTCGTGCTCGGCGGACGCGACGACGGAGCCGGTGTCACCGCGACGGCCGCGACCGGGGCCGCGGCGAGGGGGGCGCGACGGGGGCTCGCCGGGGTC
>NZ_JBSGZP010000867.1:0-2553 GCF_053611065.1 Streptomyces sp. NPDC054840 | reverse complement strand
TCCCCGGCGGGCGCACGACGCCGGCTACGGCACCTCGCCGCGTTGTCGGAACGCCCGAATACGCCCAGTATGGGGGCGCCCCTCCGCCTTGCGATACAGCGCATCTGACGCCGTGCGCTGATCCACCGGGGATTACGGGACAGCCCTTAGCCGGCGAGGTGTCCCCGGCTGCGGAGAGCTCGTTGGCGAGGTCGGTGCGACGCGGCCGGCGCTGCCCACGATGCCGATGCTGGTCAGCGGCGATGCTTCTTGCGGTATCGGAGTGGCAAGTGCGGAGACTGCAGGTCAAGCGATCGGCGAGAGGGCCTTGAGGGGCCGCCGGGCTTCCGGCCCGCGATGCGACCGTCATCCCCACGGAGGTACCGGCCGCCTCCCCTGTCGTCAGTACGACAGGGGAGGCGAGTTACGCCGGTCCGGTGGGGCGGGGGGTTACGGCCAGCCCTGCTTCACCTTAGCGGGGGCAGTGTTCCAATTCTTGGGTATGAAGGTGACGATGTAGGTTCCACGGTCGAAGTCGGCGTAGCCGCTGGACCAGCTGCGGAACTTGCTCTCGTATACTTGCATGGGCCCCATGGCGCCGCCGGGCGAGTGGTAGTGGTTGGCGTGGGTCCATATGGTGTTGTCGGGGTTTGCTTCTTTCTGATCCCCGAACCAACCGTAGTCGAAGTTGACGTAGCTCTCGCCGGGCTTGGCGGGGCTGCGCGGGGTGTTCCTGTCCTTCGACATGTCGACCAGGCCCGTGTTCTGGTTGGGACGGAAGGCGTCCGGGTCGCCGTACCTCCTCTTGTCGGAGGGGTTCTTGGGGTCCTGTCCGCTCCAGAAGTGCTTCGAGTAGATGACCGCCTTCATCTTGGACGGGTCGTAGTTGCCCCCGTTCCTGTCCTTGAAGGCCGGTGTGCTCCTCAGGGCTGCATAAAAGCTCGAACGGCTGTCTTCTTTGGACAGAGCGTCGTTGTTTTTCGTGAGCTCTGCCTTGAGGTTGCTCAGATAGGTCCCCTCGTCGGGGGCGTTCTCCAGGGCCTTGTTCATGACGGATGCCACATCACGAGCCCGGTTGAACCCCTTTGTCTCGTCGAAGCTCTGCTTGGCGATGCGCCCCTCGAACTCGGCCCGCGTCTCGCCCGATCGTGGGCCGGTGGTCTCCAGAGCGTCGTACTTGTTCTGGTCAAAGGACGCGAAGGCCAGCTTGTTCGTCGGGTAGGGGCCTGAATTGACCCAGGTGACGCCGACGCACCCGTAGGACAGCTGCTCCCGCTGCTCTTCGGTCATCTGCTGAGGTTTGCCGTCGCGGTGGCTGTAGGCCTGCTGCCACTTGCGTATGTAGTTGCTGATGCCGGTAGTGGCCCTGTCGCCGTGGGCCCGGTAGGCGTCAGGCATGCTGTCGAGCGCTTCGGCGGGAGGGGTGACCCTGTCGCCAGCCGATGCGGGGGCCCTGAGGGACTCGGTGGCACTCGGTGGCAACCCTCCCGTCGGGTTGTCGGGCTGACCCAGATTCAGAGCCTTCTCGTTCAGTGCGTTGATGTGCCCGATGTCATCCACTGTCAGGCCGTGCTTTTCGGCGTAGGACCGGTTCTCGCCGTCGGCGCTGCCGGCTGCCTGGCTGACCGATGGCGTGAGGCCAGCGGTGCACATCACTACGCCCACCGTGGTGAGGGCGAGAAACCCCGAGCGTTTGTACATGGAGATCAAGAACTCCTTTGATAGTGGAATTTCGTGAATGCGGGGAATGCGAGAGACCGGCACGGCGGAGAGGACGCGGCGAGCCGCTGATCGGCCATGGCCGCGCACACCTGCGTCGTTGCGCCGTGGAGCGGTAGAACGCCGGCACAAGGAGAGGCGGTGGACGCGCGAAACGGCCGTGGCCCTGCGACCGTTGGCAGTTGACGGGCGGATGGCCATGTCTTGCTCGGCCGAACGGGGCTGCCGTCGTCAGAGCTGGCTCTGCCCAGCCCGTTCGGGCCGGGTCAGCTGCATCAGGCCAGGTGATGACGACGCGTGTCAGACCGCGTGGTCTGCGTCGGCGCAGTAGCGGAGCCCGGCATGCGGGACGGCGTACATGAAGCCGTGCCGCCAGGCGGACCCGCTCGGAGTGAACGGTCGTGCCACGCAGATGTCGTAGCTCGGGAGAAGCTGAGAACCTCCTGCACGGGGGCTGAGACGGAAAGTTTCCCGGAGTTCCTCCGCGTGGCTTTGCAGGTGAGTTTCACAAACGTCCGTCACTCGGAAACCAGAAACCAGAAGCCTGAACTCTGGCGCCGGGGTTGGAGGTACTGAAGGCGGCCGGCAGACCGTCCAGCCTCATTGCGTGGAAGGGGTTTGCTATCACATCTCGACTCCCGGGTGGTTAGTCGGGTTGTACGAGAAGCGATCATGGCCCGCTGCCAACTCCCCGACAACACCGCGGCTTCAAAACCGGCCACGCTATCCAATAGGTCGGTATTCGGTCATCAAGGCGGGCGAGCCGGGCATCGGGACACGTAGCGGCAGCGTTTTCCTGCCCGTGGCGTACGGCCCGCGGCGAGACCGGCAACGGTGACCTCGGGAGTCCTGAGG
>NZ_JBSGZP010000866.1:0-2556 GCF_053611065.1 Streptomyces sp. NPDC054840 | reverse complement strand
GCCTCGCCCGCGCCGCCCGAACGCAGCACTTCGGCGAGGACGACCACCGCGTCGTACCCCTCGAAGGCGACGAAGGAGGGCGCTACGCCCAGCCGTTCGCGGAGGGCCGTCCCGACCCGTGCCCCGAGCGGGCCGAGGCGTTCGGGCAGGTAGCGCAGGAACGGGACGGCGGCGCCGTCGTCGCCCAGCAGCGCCGCCCATTCGGGGAACTCCGGTTGCCCGGCCGGAGCACCGATCATGATCTCGGCGAGTCGCCGGTCGCGGCGGACCGCCTTGACGATCGGCACCGCCGGCTCCGGGTGGCCGACCAGAAGGAGGAGGGCCGTCGCGCGACGGTCGACGAGTTCGTCGCACACCGCGCTGGGGGAGAGCCTGCTCATGTCGAGTTCCACGACGGAACCGCCGCGCGGAGCGAGGTACTCCTGCAGGATGCGGGTCCCGGACGCCCAATAGACGCTCGACTGGGTCGCTACGGCGATGCGATCGTGGCCCGCGCCGAGGAGGAAGTCCGCATAGATCTGCCAGCCGTGGGACTGTGCCGGGGAGAGGCGCGCGACCCATTGCGTCGGCTGTTCGGTGAGCGCGTCGAGAACCGCCGAAGAGCAGAGGAACGGCAGGCCGAGGGCGTCGGCCCGGGCAGCGGCGGCGCGAGCGACGACGCTGTGGTACTCACCCGCCACAGCAGCCACGCCGAGCCGGGCCAACTCGTCCACGGCCGCCGCGGCCCTCAGCGGATCGGCCGCGGTGTCCCGGACCAGTAGCTCGAGCGGCCTTCCGGCGATCCCTCCGGCGCCGTTGACCTCGTGAACGGCCAGCTCGACTCCGGCGAGCAAGTGGTGGCCCGCCTCGACCCAGCCAGGCCTGCTCAGCGGAACGAGAACGCCGATCCGGACGGACGAGCCGTCAGACCGTCCGGGGCGAAGCGGCGAGGGTGGCGTACTCATACGTCGGCGTCTCCCGAGTGGCGGTTCGGTTGCGGCGTGCCCGACCGCAGCGTGAACGTCAGTGGGCGCCGAGAGTAGCCGAGCCGAGAACGGCCGGAGATGCGCTGGGCCGGTGCCGGTGCCGGTGCCGGTGCCGGTGCCGATCCCAGCCGCGTGGTTCCGCCCGGGCCCGCCAGGTCATTGACAGAAGTTGAACACACGCCGAGGCTGAGAGCGCTCTCAGTCATCAATCCTCAGGACCTGGAGCGCTGCCCATCCTCCCCCACTTGCAGGTGTCCCCACAGGAGGCAGATCGTGTTCCGCTTATCGAAAGTGCTTGCGTCCGCGGTCTCGGCGCTGGTTGTCGTCGCCGGCCTGATGGCGATCGGCCCGTCGGCGGCAGAAGCCGTACCGGCGACCATCCCGCTCACCATCAAGAACAGCTCGGGACGCAGCGAGCCGGTGTACGTGTACAACCTGGGCACGCAGCTGACGACCGGCCGGCAAGGCTGGGCCGACGCCAACGGCGCGTTCCACCCCTGGCCCGTGGGAGGCAATCCCCCCACCCCCGCGCCCGACGCATCGATCACGGGCCCGGCCAACGGGCAGACCAAGACCATCCGGATACCCAAGTTCTTCGGACGCGTCTACTTCTCCATCGGCCAGAAGATCGTCTTCAAGCTCAGTACCGGCGGCCTGGTGCAGCCCGCCGTGCAGAACCCCTCCGACCCCAACCGCAACATCCTGTTCAACTGGTCCGAGTACACGCTCAACGACGCCGGCCTGTGGATCAACAGTACCCAGGTCGACATGTTCTCCGCCCCGTACGCGGTGGGCGTGAAGGCGGCAGACGGCACGGTCACGAACACGGGCCGGCTCAAGCCCGGCGGCTACAACGCCGTCTTCGGACAACTGCGTTCGGCCGGCTGGGGCGGATTGATCCAGAACCGCCCCGATGGCACGCCGCTGCGCGCGCTCTCACCCGGTCACGGCATCGAGGCGGGCGGAATCTCGGCCGGCGTCATGAACGACTACATCAACCGGGTCTGGAACAAGTACAGCTCCTCCACGCTCACCGTGACGCCCTTCGTGAACCAACCGAACACCAAGTACTACGGCCGGGTCTCGGGCAACGTCATGAACTTCACCAACGGATCGGGAGCGGTGGTCACCAGCTTCCAGAAGCCGGACTCCGACAGTGTCTTCGGCTGCTACAAGTTGCTGGACGCACCCAACGACCTCGTCCGCGGCCCGATCTCCCGCACCCTGTGCGCGGCCTTCAACCGGTCGACGCTCTTGACCAACCCGGCCCAACCCGACGCGAACAGCGCCACCTTCTACCGTGACGCCGTCACCAACCACTACTCCCGCATCATCCACGGACAGATGGCCGACGGTAAGGCGTACGGCTTCGCTTTCGACGACGTGGGCGCCCATGAGTCGCTGGTGCACGACGGCAATCCGCAGGAGGCCTTCATGACGCTGGAACCACTGAACTAGGTCGGGGCCGCGAAGTGGCGCCGGCCGCCCGGAGGGCGGGCCCCGCGGCGTGCGGTGCCATGGGGTCTCCCCAGGCCCGCAGGGCCGAGGGGAAGCCTCGCAAGGTGGAGGGGCGCCCGCGTACCGGACGTAC
>NZ_JBSGZP010000865.1:0-2564 GCF_053611065.1 Streptomyces sp. NPDC054840 | reverse complement strand
GATCGGAGAGCCACCGCCCGAGCGGGAACGCCCCTTCGGCCTCGACGTGCTCGTACGGCACGTCCAGATCGCCTTCGCGCTGCCGGTAGCGGTAGGCGGCTTCGGCGCCCCGGCGCCAATCCTGGCGTTCGGTGTTGATGACGGTGTAGCTGATCCACTTCGCGATGAGCGCGGGATCCCGCAGCGTCGCGAACCGGAGCAGCAGCCGTGACTCCTCCTCACCGTCCTCGGGCGACTTCCCGACCGGCAGTGACGGGTTCACGACCCTTTTCTGGTTCTCCTGCGGAATGGCAAGCATTTCCACAGCCTTTTCGTCGTGCGCCCGCAAACCCTCCAAAACCCGAATCAGCGGCCGGTACGAATTTGACGAAAGCATGTCTTCGGGTTTTTCATCCGCGCCCAGAAAGACGGGCACGATGAGGGTGGCCGTCTTGCCCTGGCCGGGGTGCTGTCGCAGCGCCCGTCCGATGGCCTGGACGATGTCGACCGCGGACCCTCTGGGGTCGATCAGGGCTACCGAATCCACACTTCTGATGTCGACGCCTTCGCCCAGGACCCGGCAGTTGGAGAGCACGGCGCGGCCGGCCCGGCGTCCGAAGTCGGCGAGTACGGTCTGCCGGTGGGTGCCTTCGTGTTCCCCGCACAGCCATCCCGACCACACGCGCTCCGGATGCCGGACGGGATCGACAGCATGGAGTCGGCGCGCGACGCGGTCGAGCCCGGTGGCGAAGGCCTCTGCCTCGATCGTGCGGTGGTGGAAGGTGATGGTGGTCTGCAGCCCGTGGGCGGCCATCGTCTCCAGGAGCGCGGTCTGCATCGCGGCGAGCCGCTGGCCGCGGAACTGTTCCTCGTACCGCTCCTCACCATTCAGCCGCTCCGGCGTCACGACAGGATCGGTCAGCTCTGCCACCACGATCTGATACTTCGCCAAAAGCCCCCGCGAGATGGCTGAGGCGAGGGAGAGTTCGTAGACGACGGGCCCGAACACTGTCTCGTCGTCCATCGAGCACGCGAGCTCCTTCGGGAGCCGGTCCCACCGCGGCCGGGAGACGTACGCCTGCCCCTCGGCCTCCGCCTCCCTGCGCTCCTCCGCCTCGGCCTCCCTACGCTCCTCCGCCTCGGCCTCCCTACGCCGTTCCTCGTCGGCGAGCCGGCGTGCTTCCTCCTGCTCTCGTTCCTGCGCCCGGGACCGCGGGGGCCGTTCCTGCCAGATCCGGGGGGTTGCGGTCATGTAGAGCCGGCGCATCGCCGGGATCACGTCCTGGCGGTGGACGTCGGCCCACGCCTTCCCGGCCGACCCGGACGTCCGGTGTGCCTCGTCGACGATGACTAGGTCGAAGACGTCCATGGGCAGCCCGTACAGGCCCTCGTGGGCTTCGGCGATGACCGGCAGCGACGCATAGGTGGCGTAGACCGTGACGGGGCCGCGCCCGTGCCACAGCCCCAGCTGCGGAGCTGACGTGGTGGTCCGGACGTCGAGCTGCCACAGCTGCGGGTCGTCGTCCAGCGAGCAGACCGCGACCGCCGGCCCCCTGTGCCCGGCGAGCCGCCACTCCCGCACCGTCTGCGTCAGGAGATCGAGCGTCGGCAGGAGCACCAGGACCCGGCCGTGCCGGGCAAGCCGGAGCGCCGCCGCGGCCGCCATGAACGTCTTCCCGGTTCCGCACGCCGCCACCACCGTCGCCCGCAGACCAGCCGCCGGAATCCGCTTCCCGGGCGGAATGTCCAGCCCCCGGACAATCGCCTCCACCGCTTCCTCCTGGTGAGGCCGCAGCACGATGTCACCGGTCTTCTGCATTCGGCACTCCACTGAAAGGAAGCGGCGGGAGACCGCCAGGGAGGAGGTGGCAATGTTCTCGGGATACTACACACCACATCTTCGACGTGATGCACACTGATCACTGTACCGCGAGTGGGCGTAGGAGGCCCCCGGAACGACAACCCCGGCTGCCATGGTCGGGAGTATGAGCGCCTGTTCGGGACGACGGCTGGTGGGGTTTGGGCCCGGACTGTAGCGTCCGGTGGATGATCAATCAGGGGTGGCGGGCAGTGATCGGCGGAGTGGGGGCCAGTGCGCTGTTTTGGGGGGTGGCGGGTGCCGCCCATCTGGGATACGAGCAGCACGGCAGACCCAGAGGGGGGATCAGCTGGAGTCTCCCTGAGGGCGGCGGATGGTACGAGCTCGCGATACTGGCCGGGTTCGTTGTGACTGTCTGCTCCACGCCAGGGTTGGTGCGGCGTAAAGCGTGGTGGCCTTGCCTCGCCCTGAGTCTCGGCACCGCAGTAGGCGTTGCCACGGTGCTGATACTGGGACAGGGAACGAGACATTGGGTTGCCGCCGCGGTCATGACCGGGCTCGGGATCGTGTGGCCGCTGGCACATATGGCGTGGGGACGTCACAACCCGATCCAGTGAGGTACGCCGGGACTGCATCCGAGGGACCCCCAGCCCGCACTCGACAGACCACACCACCACTGCCAGCCGGCCCGCCGTAGCGGGCCTGGTCCTGGAGGCGGAGCCGGAAGGACTCGAAGGGGTGGGAGCGTCAGCGGACACCCCTTCGA
>NZ_JBSGZP010000864.1:0-2570 GCF_053611065.1 Streptomyces sp. NPDC054840 | reverse complement strand
CCGTCGCATCCGGCCGATCCGATGCCGGTCAGCGCCGCAGGGAACCAGGGCCGCAGGCGTGCCGGCACGGTCGGGGGAGCGTCGCCGCAGGTCGGGCTCGGTGGGCGGGGCCGCGCCCGCGCGGTCCCGACCGAACGGGCAGAGCGTCCCCGAACTGGTGAACGCCCAGGTCAGGAGAGTGGGCGAGCCGGTCGCGGTCCGGGCCTTCGGCACTGCCACCCCGGTGGCAGTATGCGGGGACACGGAGAGAGGGGCCGGGGCCGGATGGGGCGCAGGGAACGGGAGGCGGTCGCCGGGGGCGAGCGGCTGTACGAGGCCGCGCGGGCGGTGGTCGGTGACCACCGGCAGGCCGTCGACGCGGTTCGGGCGGCCCTGCAGCCGATCCACGACGCGGCGGCGGAGCGGGCGCTGGAGGCCATCCCCGTGGCCCGGCTGAAGGAGGTCACCGAGGGCCGGCTGAGGCTCGGGGAGGTCGAGCGGAGCGGGCTGCGCTCGGTCCGGCAGGTGCTCGACGCCGGGTCGTACCGGCTGCGGCAGATTCCCGGTGTCGGGCAGCGGACCGCCGACCAGGTCATCGCGGCGGCACGCCAGATCTCCGATGCCGTCCGGGAGACCATCGCCGTCCACATCGACGTGGACCGGCCGGAGCCCCGTACCACCGCGCTCGTCCTGGCCCTGCACGTCCTGGTGGAGGCCGGCCCCGACGCGCAGCGCGCCCTCGACGCGGCCGCGGTGCTCGCGGAGCGCCTCGGCCCGCTGCTCGCCGAGGCCAGGCCGGCCGCCGGGCGGCTGCGGATGCTGCTGGCGGGGCAGGCCAGGCGGGGCCGGGCCCTCGGGGCCGTCGCCGAGGTCCGCGGCCTGACCGAGGAAGCGGCGCAGGGCGCGGTGCCGGAGCTGCTGGCCCAGGCTTCGGTGGATCTGCTGCGCGGCCCCTCCACCGAGGTGGCGGCCTGGGTCGACTTCGAACTGCGGTCCGCCGAGTACTACAGCCTCCTCGCGGAGATCTCAGGCCGCAGCCCCGACGCGGCCGCCGCCGAAGGGTTCCTGCCCGACGAGGTCGCCGAGCGGGTCCGCCGCCAACTGCTCGACGACACCCACCGCAGGGTGTCGCTGCGCGGCTACCAGTCCTTCGGGGCGCGCTTCGCGCTGGCGCAGCGCAAGGTGATCCTCGGGGACGAGATGGGGCTCGGCAAGACCATCCAGGCCATCGCCGCCGTGTCCCACCTCGCCGCCGAAGGCCAGAGCCACTTCATGGTCGTGTGCCCGGCCGGCGTCCTGATCAACTGGACGCGGGAGATCGAGGCCCGCAGCACGCTGCGCGTGATGTGCCTGCACGGCCCCGACCGGCAGGAGGCGTTCGCCGACTGGAAGGGCCGGGGCGGGGTCGCGGTGACCACCTTCGACGCCTTGCGCGGATTCCCCACGCCCGGCGGCGGCGAGATCGGGATGCTGGTCGTCGACGAGGCGCACTACGTGAAGAACCCGATGACCCGGCGCGCCCACGCCGTGACCGAATGGTCCGGGCGCTGCGACCGCGTCCTGTTCATGACCGGGACGCCCATGGAGAACCGGGTCTCCGAGTTCCGCAACCTCGTGCACATCCTCCGGCCCGACCTGGCCGCGGCCGTCGGGGACCGGGACGGCCTGGTCGGCTCCCAAGCCTTCCGGAAGGCCGTCGCCCCGGTCTACCTGCGCCGCAACCAGCAGGACGTCCTGACCGAACTGCCCGCGCTCCAGCACACGGACGAGTGGGAGGAGCTGAGCGCCTCCGACGAAGCCGCCTACCGCGAAGCCGTGCGCTCCGGCAACTTCATGGCGATGCGCAGGGCGGCGTACGCACACCCCGAGAGGTCGGCGAAGCTGGACCGGCTGCGCGAGATCGTCGAGGACGCCGCCGAGAACGGGCTGAAGGTGGTGGTGTTCTCCGTCTTCCGGGATGTCCTGGCGGTGGTGAAGGACGCGCTGGAGGCCGCGCCGGGTCCCGGCGGCGGCCGGGTGTTCGGTCCGCTCTCGGGGAGCGTGCCGCCCGCCCGCCGCCAGCAGGTGGTGGACGAGTTCGCCGCCGCACCCGGTCACGCGGTGCTGGTGGCGCAGATCGAGGCGGCGGGCGTGGGACTCAACATGCAGGCCGCCTCCGTCGTGATCATCTGCGAGCCCCAGGTCAAGCCGACCATCGAGCACCAGGCCGTGGCACGCGCCCACCGGATGGGGCAGGTGCGGCCGGTCCGGGTGCACCGGCTGCTCGCCACGCGTGGAGTGGACGAGCGGATGGTGCGGATGCTGAAGAACAAGAGCCGCCTGTTCGACGCGTACGCACGGCGCAGCGCCGTCGCCGAGTCCACGCCCGACGCCGTCGACGTGTCGGACGTCGCGATGGCCCGTCAGATCGTCGAGGAGGAGCAGGCCCGCCTGGGAACGCTCCGCCCGGCCTAGATCATGTCCGCGAAGTCCCGCCTGCCCCGCGACGCCTGGCACCTCGCCGCGTTGTCGGGCGCGCCCGAGTACGTCCGGTACGCGGGCGCCCCTCCGCCTTGCGATGTACGGCACCGGACGCCGCGGGGCCCGCCCTT
>NZ_JBSGZP010000863.1:0-2571 GCF_053611065.1 Streptomyces sp. NPDC054840 | reverse complement strand
TCGGTGAGGCCCCGCAGAAGATGGGTGCGGCCACGTACGCCGCGGCCGAGGCCGAGCAGTCCGCTGCCGGCGGTGCCACCGGTGCGACCGGCGAGGCCGACGACGACGTCGTCGACGCCGAGATCGTCGACGACGAGAAGCCGAAGGGCGGCGCTGCCTGATGTCGGAGGAGACCCCGGGCTTCGACGAGGAGCCCGAAGTCCCCGACGCCGGTCAGAACGACGCCGAGCCGAAGGCCGCCGACTCCGCCAAGGAGGAGGCGGCGGCCCCGGCCGGGGACGCAAGCCAGGACGTGGCGCTGCTGGCGCAGCTGGACCAGGCCCGTACCGCGCTCTCCGAGCGCACCGCGGACCTCCAGCGGCTCCAGGCCGAATACCAGAACTACCGCCGCCGGGTGGAGCGGGACCGGATCACCGTCAAGGAGATCGCGGTCGCGTCCCTCCTGACGGAACTGCTCCCGACCCTGGACGACATCGGCCGGGCGCGGGAGCATGGCGAGCTGGTCGGCGGCTTCAAGTCGGTGGCCGAATCGCTGGAGACCGTCGCCGCCAAGATGGGCCTGCAGCAGTTCGGCAAGGAGGGCGAGCCCTTCGACCCGACGATCCACGAGGCCCTGATGCACTCGTACGCGCCGGACATCACGGAGGACACCTGCGTGGCGATCCTGCAGCCGGGGTACCGGATCGGCGAGCGTACGATCCGTCCCGCACGGGTCGCGGTGGCCGAGCCCCAGCCGGGCGCGGCCCCCAAGTCCGAGTCCGCGGAGGGCGAAGCGCCGGACGGCTTGGACGCGGATGCCCCCGACAAGGGCTGATGCACCACACGTAGGAGCACGGGAGGAGGGACACCGGGGATGAGCACGAAGGACTTCGTCGAGAAGGACTACTACAAGGTCCTCGGTGTCCCGAAGGACGCCACCGAGGCCGAGATCAAGAAGGCGTACCGGAAGCTCGCACGCGAGTTCCACCCGGACGCCAACAAGGGCGACGCCTCCGCGGAGGAGCGCTTCAAGGAGGTCTCCGAGGCGAACGACATCCTCGGCGACGCCAAGAAGCGCAAGGAGTACGACGAGGCGCGCGCCCTGTTCGGCAACGGTGGCTTCCGCCCCGGGCCGGGCGGCGGCGGCTCGTTCAACTTCGACCTCGGCGACCTCTTCGGCGGGCAGCAGCAGGGCGCCGGTCAGGCCGGCGGCTTCGGCGGCGGCCTGGGAGACGTCTTCGGCGGCCTCTTCAACCGCGGCGCCGGCCCCGGTACGGGCACCCGTACCCAGCCGCGTCGCGGCCAGGACATCGAGTCGGAGGTCACCCTCTCGTTCACGGAGGCGGTGGACGGGGCCACCGTCCCGCTCCGGATGTCCTCCCAGGCCCCCTGCAGAGCCTGTTCGGGCACCGGCGACAAGAACGGCACCCCCAGGGTGTGCCCGACCTGTGTCGGCACCGGCCAGGTCTCGCGGGGCAGCGGCGGTGGCTTCTCGCTGACCGATCCCTGTGCGGACTGCAAGGGCCGTGGCCTGATCGCGGAGACCCCCTGCGAGGTCTGCAAGGGCAGCGGGCGCGCCCGGAGCTCCCGCACCATGCAGGTCCGGATCCCGGCGGGCGTCTCCGACGGCCAGCGGATCCGGCTGCGCGGCAAGGGTGCGCCGGGCGAGCGCGGCGGTCCCGGCGGTGACCTCTACGTGGTCGTGCACGTCGGTTCCCACCCGGTGTTCGGCCGCAAGGACGACAACCTGACGGTGACCGTTCCCGTGACGTTCGCGGAGGCGGCGCTGGGGGCCGACATCAAGGTCCCGACCCTGAACGGCCCCTCGGTGACGCTGAAGCTGCCGCCGGGCACCCCCAACGGGCGCACCATGCGGGCCCGCGGCAAGGGAGCGGTCCGCAAGGACGGCACCCGCGGTGACCTGCTGGTCACGGTGGAGGTCGCGGTCCCGACCGAACTGTCCGACAAGGCCCGCGAGGCCCTGGAGATGTACCGCGAGGCGACGGAGTCGCAGGACCCGCGCTCCGCGCTGTTCGAGTCCGCGAAGGGAGCATGACATGGACGGCCGCCGACGACAGTCCTCTCGTCTGGGCAGTGGTGCCTACCAACTCACCGACGAGACACCGGTCTACGTGATCTCGGTGGCCGCCCAGCTCTCGGGCCTGCACCCGCAGACCCTCCGCCAGTACGACCGTCTCGGCCTGGTCTCCCCGGACCGTACGGCCGGCCGCGGCCGGCGCTACTCGGCCCGCGACATCGAACTGCTCCGCACGGTCCAGGCGCTGTCGCAGGACGAGGGCATCAACCTGGCGGGCATCAAGCGCATCATCGAACTGGAGAACCAGGTCGCCGCGCTCCAGCAGCGCGTCGCCGAGCTCGCCGCGGCCGTGGACGGCGCGGCGGCCACGCTGCAGGCCCGCGAGGCCCAGGTGCACGCCTCGTACCGGCGCGACCTGGTCCCGTACCAGCCTCCGCAGCCGGGCAGTGCCCTGGTGGTCTGGCGGCCCAGTCCCAAGCGGCCGATGGACTGACCCGGGCCCGGCTCCGCACGCGGTGCCCGGTCCCCGTCTCGCACACCCGCAGGCCCCGCCC
>NZ_JBSGZP010000862.1:0-2579 GCF_053611065.1 Streptomyces sp. NPDC054840 | reverse complement strand
GGGAACGGGGGCACGCAACCCTCGCTACCATGGGTTGTCCGGACCGGACACGGGCACCGGATCCTCCCCCACACTTCGTCCGGGGGGACCCCCAGAGGAGCGCTCTTGCCAGACGAGGTCCAGCCAATCTCCGCCGCGCAGCCCGACCCGCAGGCCGAGCAGACCACGGCGGCCCCCGCCACGCCCCCGCCGGCCCCGCCGGTCAAGCCCGCGCCGGCGGTCAAGCCCGCGTCGACGAAGTCCGCAGGGTCCTCCAACCGGGTGCGCGCCCGTCTCGCCCGGCTCGGCGTACAGCGCTCGAACCCGTACAACCCGGTTCTGGAGCCGTTGCTCCGCATAGTCCGCAGCAACGACCCGAAGATCGAGACGTCGACGCTGCGCCAGCTGGAGCAGGCCTACCAGGTGGCCGAGCGCTGGCACCGCGGCCAGAAGCGCAAGAGCGGCGACCCGTACATCACCCACCCGCTCGCGGTGACCACCATCCTCGCCGAGCTCGGCATGGACCCGGCGACCCTCATGGCCGGTCTGCTGCACGACACCGTCGAGGACACCGAGTACGGCCTCGAAGACCTGCGCCGCGACTTCGGGGACGCCGTGGCCCTGCTCGTCGACGGCGTCACCAAGCTGGACCGGGTGAAGTTCGGCGAGGCCGCCCAGGCGGAGACCGTCCGCAAGATGGTCGTGGCGATGGCCAAGGACCCGCGCGTCCTGGTCATCAAGCTCGCCGACCGGCTGCACAACATGCGCACCATGCGCTACCTCAAGCGGGAGAAGCAGGAGAAGAAGGCCCGCGAGACCCTTGAGATCTATGCCCCGCTGGCTCACCGGCTGGGCATGAACACGATCAAGTGGGAGCTCGAAGACCTCTCCTTCGCGATCCTCTACCCGAAGATGTACGACGAGATCGTGCGCCTGGTGGCCGAGCGCGCGCCCAAGCGCGACGAGTACCTCGCCGTCGTCACCGACGAGGTGCAGGTCGACCTCAGAGCCGCCCGCATCAAAGCCACCGTCACGGGCCGCCCCAAGCACTACTACAGCGTCTACCAGAAGATGATCGTCCGCGGCCGTGACTTCGCGGAGATCTACGACCTGGTGGGCATTCGCGTCCTCGTCGACACCGTCCGGGACTGCTACGCGGCCCTGGGCACCGTGCACGCGCGATGGAACCCGGTCCCCGGCCGGTTCAAGGACTACATCGCGATGCCCAAGTTCAACATGTACCAGTCGCTCCACACGACGGTCATCGGCCCCAGCGGCAAGCCCGTCGAGCTGCAGATCCGTACCTTCGACATGCACCGCCGCGCCGAGTACGGCATCGCCGCGCACTGGAAGTACAAGCAGCAGACCGTCGCCGGCACCTCCAAGGTCCGCACCGACGTCCCGCAGGCCGCCAAGGGCAGCGCCGGCCAGGACACGGTCAACGACATGGCCTGGCTGCGCCAGCTGCTGGACTGGCAGAAGGAGACCGAGGACCCGGGCGAGTTCCTCGACTCGCTGCGCTTCGACCTCTCCCGCAACGAGGTCTTCGTCTTCACGCCCAAGGGCGACGTCATCGCGCTGCCCGCCGGAGCCACCCCCGTGGACTTCGCGTACGCCGTCCACACCGAGGTCGGCCACCGGACGATAGGGGCCAGGGTCAACGGCCGGCTCGTCCCGCTGGAGTCCACGCTCGACAACGGCGACCTGGTCGAGGTCTTCACCTCCAAGGCCGAGGGCGCGGGCCCGTCCCGCGACTGGCTCGGCTTCGTCAAGTCCCCGCGGGCCCGCAACAAGATCCGCGCCTGGTTCTCCAAGGAGCGCCGCGACGAGGCCATCGAGCACGGCAAGGACGCCATCGCGCGGGCCATGCGTAAGCAGAACCTGCCGATCCAGCGCATCCTGACCGGCGACTCGCTCGTCACCCTCGCGCACGAGATGCGCTACCCCGACATCTCCTCCCTCTACGCGGCGATCGGCGAGGGCCACGTGGCCGCGCAGGGCGTCGTGCAGAAGCTGGTGGCGGCCCTCGGCGGCGAGGAAGCGGCCAACGAGGACATCGAGGAATCGATCCCGCCGGCGCGCGGCCGCAAGCGGCGCACCAACGCCGACCCGGGTGTCGTCGTCAAGGGCGTCGACGACGTGTGGGTCAAGCTGGCCCGCTGCTGCACGCCGGTTCCCGGCGACCCGATCGTCGGGTTCGTCACGCGAGGCAGCGGCGTATCGGTTCACCGCGCGGACTGCGTCAACGTGGACTCCCTCTCCCAGGAGCCCGAGCGGATGCTGGAGGTCGAGTGGGCGCCCACCCAGTCCTCCGTCTTCCTGGTCGCCATCCAGGTCGAGGCGCTGGACCGGTCCCGACTGCTGTCGGACGTCACCCGGGTCCTCTCGGACCAGCACGTCAACATCCTCTCGGCGGCCGTCCAGACCTCCCGCGACCGGGTGGCCACCTCCCGGTTCACCTTCGAGATGGGCGACCCCAAGCACCTGGGGCACGTCCTGAAGGCCGTCCGGGGCGTCGAGGGCGTCTACGACGTCTACCGCGTCACCTCGGCCCGCAGGCCGTAAGACGTACGAGGGCCCTGGTACGGAGATCCGTACCG
>NZ_JBSGZP010000861.1:0-2587 GCF_053611065.1 Streptomyces sp. NPDC054840 | reverse complement strand
GCAGCGCCGAGTGCTCCTGCGCGTCGGCGACGAGATCGGCCCGGCGGACCCGCGGAGCGCCCGGCAGGGGCCACTGGGCCCGGCGGTGGAGCTCCTCCGCCACCTGCACCAGCTGGTCGTTGCCGGCCAGCCGCAGCACCGCCCGGTGGAAATCCCGGTCCGCCTCCGCGTACCCCGGCAGGTCTCCGGCCGCCGCCGCCCCGGCCGTGGCCGCGGCGGCCGGACGCAGGGCGTCCCAGGCGGCCGCGGGCACCGTACGGGCCAGCCGGAGCATCACGGGGACTTCGAGCAGCGCCCGTACCTCGGCCAGCTCGGCGAGCTCCCTGGGAGTGCGGGAGAGCACACGGAAGCCCCGGTTCGGGAGGCATTCCACCGCCCCCTCCACGGCCAGCTGCTGCATCGCCTCGCGCACCGGGGTCGCGGAGACCCCGAACCGCTCCCCCAGGGCCGGGCCCGAGTAGATCTCCCCGGGCACCAGTTCGCCGTCGATCAGGGCGGCGCGCAGCGCGTCGAGCACCTGACCGCGCACCGAATGGCGCAACACCTTCTGCCTTTGTGCCGGTACCCGGGCGTGGGCCGTCTCGTGCACTCGGTCCTCCTCCAGGTGTCGACCTGCCTTGAGAATAAGTGACGGCGCGCTCGGGGAGGGGTGCGGATCGATTCAAGTCAGGTAAGGTAAGGCTAACCTGTTAATGATCGTGTGATTCTGTGATTCGGTGGCCCGTCATGACCGTCACGACCTTCCCGGCTGTCACATCCGCCCCGCACGGCTCTGCGGTGACGGATGCGTTCGCCAGGCTCGCCGAGGCGTACGACGGCCTGCGGGTGATCGAGCGAACCGCTGACGAACCCCTCCCTCGCGGTGCCGGCTGGGTCGGCGCGGACGAGCTCGCGGCCGGCGGGCCGGCCCTGGACGCCTTCCTCGCCTGGGACAACGCCCAGGTGCTGAGGGACTACGGGACCCAGGCGCGGCCCGATGTGGTCGCGGGCTTCGGGCTGCACCGGTACGCGTGGCCGGCCTGCCTGCTGTTCACCCTCCCCTGGTTCCTGCACCGGCGGGTCCCGCGGTTCCCTGTCACCGGGGTGGCCTTCCACCGGGCCCTCGGCCGCCTCAGCGTGCGCGTCGGGGAATTCGCCTGCCTGCCGCACGATCCGGCGGCCGCGCTCCCGGGGGTCCGTGTCGTGCCCGACGAGGAGGCGCTGCGCGACGAGGTGCGGGCCGCGGTGGCCCAGCACCTCGGACCCCTGCTGGAAGGCTTCGGCCCGCGCATGCGACGCGGCCGCCGCGCCCTGTGGGGCATGGTGACCGACGAGGTCGTCGAGAGCCTCTGGTACATCGGCAACCTGCTCGGTGAGGAGCAGCGCGCCATGGCCGAGCTGGAGGCCCTGCTGCCCGGTTCGACGGCTCCGTACACCGGGGGCGCGGGCTTCCGTACGCTCACCGGACCCGCCGGCGAGGAGCTGCCCACCCGGGACCGGGCCGGCTGCTGCTTCTTCTACACCATCCGCCCCGAGGACACCTGTGTCACCTGCCCCCGGACCTGTGACGCCGACCGCGTCGCCCGCCTCGCGGCCGCCGCCGCCTGAACCCACCCCGTACGACTGACTGTAATCGAACGCAACTCAGCTCGTACGGGCTCCAGTTCGAGTCACAACACCCTATCCGGCGGGCCCCGCCCCCCGATGGCGTCCACTTGCCCCGAAACCCGCGTGCACGGCTCCCCGGCTACGCCACTATGGCGCCCGGAAGGCCGCACAGCCGCATAGCCGCATACGCGAGGCAAGGGACATCCGCATGAGACTGACCGACATATCGCTGGACTGGCTGCTGCCCGGCAGCCTGCTGATCCTGGGCGTACTTGCGGCAGTTGCGGTACTGGCCCGTGGCAAGCGCGAGAGCGAGAAGGCCGCGGCCGAGGACAGCTGGGAGCGCAGCGAGGAACGGCGGCGGCGCAAGGAAGCCGTCTACGGGAGCGCTTCGTACGTTCTGCTCTTCTGCTGCGCGGCGGTCGCCGCCGCGCTCTCCTTCCACGGACTGGTCGGCTTCGGCCGGCAGAACCTCAACCTCTCCGGAGGCTGGGAATACCTGGTTCCCTTCGGCCTCGACGGCGCCGCGATGTTCTGCTCGGTGCTCGCCGTGCGCGAGGCCAGCCACGGCGACGCGGCCCTCGGCTCGCGCATGCTCGTCTGGCTGTTCGCGGGCGCGGCCGCGTGGTTCAACTGGGTGCACGCGCCGCGGGGCCTGGGCCACGACGGGGCCCCGCAGTTCTTCGCGGGGATGTCGCTTTCGGCGGCCGTCCTCTTCGACCGCGCCCTCAAGCAGACCCGCCGGGCGGCGCTGCGCGAACAGGGCCTGATCCCGCGGCCGTTGCCCCAGATCCGGATGGTCCGCTGGCTGCGAGCCCCCCGGGAGACCTTCGGCGCCTGGTCGCTCATGCTGCTGGAGGGGGTGCGCACCCTCGACGAGGCCGTGGACGAGGTGCGCGAGGACAAGCGGGAGAGGGCGCGATCCCGACCACAGGGCGAAGGCGAAACCGAGCGAGATGAGGTCGGGGCGGCCGCTGCGGGTGACGTCGTCGAGCAGGGG
>NZ_JBSGZP010000860.1:0-2591 GCF_053611065.1 Streptomyces sp. NPDC054840 | reverse complement strand
GCGCTGAGCGTCCCGACCGCCTGCCGGTCGTCCGGGTCCACACGTGACAACTGATCGAGCTGTTCGCCGATCGACGGCGCTTGCGCCATGATCCGGCGGAAGGCGTCCGTCGTCACGCAAAAACCACCCGGTACGCGGACGCCTTCCATCCGCGACAGTCCGCCGAGGTGAGCGCCTTTGCCGCCGACGACCGCGAGCTGCGTCTCGTCGACCTGTCGCAGATCCAACACGTACTGCACGCTCACTGCGATGCCTCCGAAGCAGCCTTGTTCCGTCGTCCTGTGGCGGCCGGCCGAATCCCCGGCCCCGCCCCCTCTGTCGAATCTCTTGTCGAGCACGTTTTCACCCCTAATCGGACGTCACCGCGTCCCTCACGCGTCGACAGCAGCACATGCACGTCGTAGCCCCATTTCCGCAGGTTGTCGTCTCGGCCGACGATTCTCCGCCGTACCCCGGGTCTTGTGGCAAGTCCCTCTCTGGGCTATAGGTTGAGAGTGGCGGGGAGGGTATTCTCCGGCCACCGGCGACGCCCGGACCACGAGCCCGGTTTGGTCCGGCCGGTCCGCGACGGGTTCGAGCGGCCGGTACGCCGCCTGATCGGCGACTGCTGACTGCCGCCCGACACCGCGCGCAAGGCTGTCAGCGGGCCATGGGCCCGGCCGCGATCGGCGGGGAGTACAGGCCGCCGGAAAACATCTTCCGTTCGATCCTCCGAAGATTGCTGTCGTGCCGTATGCGGTGCCCCGCCGGGGGCAGTCGCAGCGTGTCGACCATGGCGCGGCCCGCCGACGCGGGCCGTTCTCGATCCGGGAGGTATGAAGTGCCCACCACGGTTGTGAACCCGGCCGCACTGCCCACGGGACTGATCGCTCTGCCGGGTGTCTATCGGCCGCAGGCGGATACCGAACTACTGGCCCAAGCGCTCGCCCAGGAGGATCTCGGCCCGGGCTCGGACGTGCTGGAGATCGGCACGGGCACGGGCGGACTGGCCCTGCAGGCCGCGGACACGGGCGCGCGCGTCACGGCGGTCGACGTCTCCTGGCTCGCCGTGGTCACCGCTCGCCTGAACGCGCTGCGCCGCAGGATCCCCCTGCGCGTCGTGCACGGCGACTTCGCCGGGTGCTCCGCCGATCACAGCTACGACCTGGTCGTGTCGAATCCTCCGTACGTCCCCGCCCCGGGCCGTCGGCTGCCGTCGCGCGGGCCGCAGCGGGCCTGGGACGCCGGCCCCGACGGGCGTACCGTCATCGACCGGATCTGCGGGGGAGCCCCCCGCCTCCTGCGTCCCGGGGGCGTTCTGCTCATGGTGCACTCCGGTATGTGCGACGCCGGGGAGACCGTTCGCCGGCTGGCCCGAGAGGGTCTGGCGGCGGAGGTGACGGCGAGGGCGTTCGTACCGTGGGGGCCCGTACTGCGTTCGCGGCGGGACTGGCTGGAGCGGCAGGGCCTGGCGGCCGAGGCCGAGGAGCGGGAAGAGCTCGTGGTGATCCGTGCCCAGTACCTTTGACAGCAGCCCCGCCGACGGGCCGCGCCCGGCCCCCGCCCAGGACCACGCCCGCCGGGTGGCGGTGGACCCGCAGGGCCCGGTCCTGGTCGAGGGCCCGGTCGAGATCGTCCTGGCCGACGGCACGGTCGCCCGCTCGGACCGGTTCATGGTGGCCGTGTGCACCTGCCGCCGCAGCCGCACGTACCCCTGGTGCGACACGAGCCACCGCCGACGCGAGCGAGCCGCAACTCCGCATCCCCCGCCGTCCCCGACCCCACCACCCTCGCCCTCCTCTCCCCCCGACGACAGGAACGTGTGATGGCCCCCACCGGCCGACTCTCCATGGCGCCCGCCCCCCGCATCGGCGCCCCAACGAGCCACCGGCCCCGTCTCGTCGAAGGGCGGGGAGCACTGTCCGAGGCCGTCACCCGCGCCTTGCGGTCGGGCGGCCCACCGGTGCACGCCACCGGCTCCGTACGGAAGGCCGACCCTTTCGGGGAGGACCTCCAGCTCGCCCTCTACCTCCTCTACGAGCTGCACTACCGCGGCTTCGACGGGGTCGACGACGAACGGGAATGGGATCCGGACCTGCTGCGGCTTCGCCGGGCCATGGAAGACCGCCTCCTCCACGCCCTGCGCTCCGAGCTGTCGGACGCTCCCCCCTCGGTCGAGGAGGCTTTCGCCCCGTTGCTCGTCGAGCCGGTCGACCTCTCCGGCAGCCTCAGCCGCCACCTCCAAACCCAGGGTGAGCTATGGCAGTTGCGTGAGTACGCGGCCCTGCGCTCCCTCTACCACCTCAAGGAGGCGGACCCGCACGCGTGGGTGATCCCCCGGCTCACGGGGCGGGCCAAGGCCGCCATGGTGGCCATCGAGTACGACGAGTTCGGCGCCGGCCGCGCCGACCGCGTACACGCCCGGCTCTTCGCGGACCTCATGGCCGACCTCGGGCTGGATCCCACGTACGGACGCTACCTGGACCGTGCCCCGGCACCCCTGCTCGCGACCGTGAACCTGATGTCGCTCTTCGGCCTGCACC
Source organism: Streptomyces sp. NPDC054840 (assembly GCF_053611065.1). NCBI lineage: Bacteria > Bacillati > Actinomycetota > Actinomycetes > Kitasatosporales > Streptomycetaceae > Streptomyces > Streptomyces sp. NPDC054840. The sequence goes on along the minus strand of NZ_JBSGZP010000860.1, from coordinate 69 downwards.
GGGCGCTGCGCGGAGCGCTCGTCGGCCACTTCGCCTGTGTGGAGGTCACCTCATCACCCGGATCCAGGC
>NZ_JBSGZP010000859.1:0-2604 GCF_053611065.1 Streptomyces sp. NPDC054840 | reverse complement strand
AGGTCCTGGAGGGCTTCGGTCTCGGCGCCGCCCTGATCGCGATGTTCATGCGCGTGGGCGGCGGCATCTTCACCAAGGCCGCCGACGTCGGCGCCGACCTGGTCGGCAAGGTCGAGCAGGGCATTCCGGAGGACGACCCCCGCAATGCCGCGACCATCGCCGACAACGTGGGCGACAACGTCGGGGACTGCGCCGGAATGGCGGCCGACCTCTTCGAGTCCTACGCCGTCACCCTCGTGGCCGCGCTCATCCTCGGCAAGGCCGCCTTCGGCGACCTGGGCCTCGCCTTCCCGCTGATCGTGCCCGCGATCGGCGTCATCACCGCGATGATCGGCATTTTCGCGGTCTCCCCGCGGCGCAGCGACCGCAGCGGCATGACCGCCATCAACCGCGGGTTCTTCATCTCCGCCGTGATCTCCCTGGTGCTGGTCGCGATCGCCGTTTACGCCTATCTGCCGGCCACCTACAAGGAGCTCCTCGGCGTCGAGAACCCGGCGATCACCAACCACACCGGTGACCCGCGGGTCCTGGCCGTCGTCGCCGTCGCCATCGGGATCGTGCTCGCGGCCCTGATCCAGCAGCTGACCGGCTACTTCACCGAGACCAACCGACGCCCCGTCCGGGACATCGGCAAGTCCTCCCTGACCGGCGCGGCCACCGTCGTCCTCGCCGGAATCTCGGTCGGTCTGGAGTCCGCCGTCTACACGGCCCTGCTCATCGGCCTCGGCGTCTACGGCGCGTTCCTGCTCGGCGGAACGTCGATCCTGCTCGCGCTCTTCGCGGTGGCCCTGGCCGGCACCGGCCTGCTCACCACCGTCGGCGTCATCGTCGCCATGGACACCTTCGGGCCCGTCTCCGACAACGCCCAGGGCATCGCCGAGATGTCCGGCGACGTCGAGGGCGCCGGTGCGCAGGTCCTGACCGACCTGGACGCCGTGGGCAACACCACGAAGGCCATCACCAAGGGCATCGCCATCGCCACGGCCGTGCTCGCCGCGGCGGCGCTCTTCGGCTCGTACAACGACGCGATCGCCACCGCCGTCAAGGAAGTCGGTGCCAGGGCCGGGGAGATGAACCTCAGCCTGGACATTGCACAGCCCAACAACCTCGTCGGGCTGATCCTGGGCGCGGCCGTCGTGTTCCTGTTCTCCGGCCTCGCCATCAACGCCGTCTCCCGCTCCGCGGGCGCCGTCGTCTACGAGGTGCGCCGCCAGTTCCGCGAGCACCCCGGGATCATGGACTACACGGAGAAGCCCGAGTACGGGCGCGTCGTGGACATCTGCACCAAGGACGCGCTGCGCGAACTCGCCACACCCGGTCTGCTCGCCGTGCTCACCCCCATCGCCGTGGGCTTCTCCCTCGGAGTGGGCGCGCTCGGCTCCTTCCTGGCCGGGGCCATCGGCACGGGCACCCTGATGGCGGTCTTCCTCGCCAACTCCGGTGGCGCGTGGGACAACGCGAAGAAGCTCGTCGAGGACGGCCACCACGGCGGCAAGGGCAGTGAGGCCCACGCCGCGGTCGTCATCGGCGACACGGTCGGTGACCCGTTCAAGGACACCGCCGGGCCGGCGATCAACCCGCTCCTCAAGGTCATGAACCTGGTGGCGCTGCTGATCGCCCCCGCCGTCGTGCAGTTCAGCTACGGCGAGGACAGCAGCCCGACCGTGCGGGCCGTCGTCGCGGTCCTGGCGATCGGGGTCATCATCGGCGCCGTGTACATCTCCAAGCGCCGCGGCATCGCCGTCGGCGACGAGACCGAGGGCGGAGCCGCCGAGCGGGTGGCCCAGTCGGCCGACCCCGCGACGGTCTCCTGACCCGAGATCCGGTCAGCGGTACGGGCCGGGCCGGGCAGGGCCGGCCGGTACGCCCGAAAGGCGGACGGGCGGCGCGGAATCACGCGCCGTCTGTCCGCCTTTGTGCGTCTCCGGAGGGTGGGCGTGTATCTTCCGGGCGGAAGCCTTCGAAGGGACCAATCCGGTGAACAAGAAGTTTGCGGCCGCGCTGTCGGGCGGTGCGGCACTGATGCTCGTCCTGTCCGGATGCGGCGGGGACGAGACCGACCAGAAGGCCGGCTCCTGGGCCAAGAAGGTCTGTGACCAGTGGCAGCCCCAGATCCAGAAGATCGAAGCCGCCAACGTCGAGATCAAGCGAGTGGCCTCGGAGAGCAGCAAGCCCGACGAGGTCCAGAAGACCGACTCGGCGGCGTTCGCGACCATGACCGAGTCGTACAAGGCGATGGCGGACGCCCTGCGGTCGGCGGGCGTCCCGCCGGTCAAGAACGGCACCGCGACCCAGGAGGCGGCGGCCAAGGGCTTCGAGACGACCTCCACGGGCTACGCCGACCTGAAGACGAAGACGGACGCCCTCGACCCACAGGACAAGGCGAAGTTCGCCGACGGCCTCAAGGAGGTCGCGGGCGGGCTCAAGGACGTGACGAAGGGCGGCCAGGACGCGCTCGCCCAGCTCAAGGCGGGCGGCCTGGGCGAGGCCATCAACGGCCAGAAGGGCTGCCAGGTCGCGACGGCACCGGCGTCCTCCCAGTAGCACTCCGGTAGCACCGGCCGCCCGCACGGGCGGCGTGTCGCGGCGTACGTCGCTCAGGGC
>NZ_JBSGZP010000858.1:0-2607 GCF_053611065.1 Streptomyces sp. NPDC054840 | reverse complement strand
AGGCTGGCCGGTCCGGACATGCCCGGCGCTGCGGAGCAGCCCGACTGGGTGTCCGGGCCCTTCTCGCGTGTGCAGCGCCGTTACGCGGTCTGCTCCTGCTGCTTGCGCCAGCGGATTCCGGCCTCCAGGAAGCCGTCGATCTCGCCGTCGAGCACCGCCTGCGGGTTGCCGACCTCGAACTCCGTCCGCAGGTCCTTGACCATCTGGTACGGGTGCAGGACGTAGGAGCGCATCTGGTTGCCCCAGGAGCTGCCGCCGTCCTTGAGGGCGTCCATCTTGTCCTTCTCCTCCTGGCGGCGCCGTTCGAGCAGCTTGGCCTGGAGGACGTTCATCGCGCTCGCCTTGTTCTGGATCTGCGAGCGCTCGTTCTGGCAGGAGACCACGATGCCGGTCGGCAGGTGCGTGATGCGCACCGCCGAGTCGGTGGTGTTGACGCCCTGGCCGCCGGGGCCGGAGGCGCGGTACACGTCGACGCGCAGCTCGGCCTCGTCGATCTCGACGTGGTCGCTGGTCTCGACGACCGGGAGCACCTCGACGCCCGCGAAGGAGGTCTGGCGGCGGCCCTGGTTGTCGAAGGGCGAGATCCGCACGAGGCGGTGGGTGCCCTGCTCGACGGAGAGTGTTCCGTAGGCGTACGGGGCCTTCACGACGAAGGTGGTCGACTTGATGCCGGCCTCCTCGGCGTACGAGGTCTCGTAGATCTCGGTCGAGTAGCCGTGCCGCTCCGCCCAGCGCAGGTACATGCGCTGCAGGCGCTCGGCGAAGTCGGAGGCGTCGACGCCGCCGGCCTCGGCGCGGATGTTGACCAGGGCCTCGCGCTCGGCGTACTCGCCGGAGAGCAGGGTCCGGACCTCCATCTCGTCCAGCGCCTTGCGGACGGAGACCAGCTCGGCCTCGGCCTCCGCGAGGGTCTCCGCGTCGTCCATCTCCTGGGCGAGGTCGAAGAGCACCGCGAGGTCGTCGATGCGCCCCCGCAGGTTCTCGGTCTTCCGGACCTCCGCCTGGAGGTGCGAAAGCTTGCTCGTGATCTTCTGAGCGGCCTCCGGGTCGTCCCACAGGGACGGCGCGGCGGCCTGCTCCTCGAGCACGGCGATATCGGCCCTCAGCTTGTCGAGGTCCAGGACGGCCTCGATCGACCCCATGGTCGAGGAGAGGGACTTCAGCTCTTCGGAAACATCGACGACTGCCACGGGTCCAGCGTAGCCGGTCCCCGGACAACGCCGTCCGGGCAGGCCGAATCACCCGTTCTGATGATGGATCGCACGGGCGTACGCTCTCCGTATGACCGTTCTCCTCGTCAAGCGCCGCCATGTGGACCACATGCGTGTCACGACGACGAGCTGTCCGCCGCCGGACCGAACCCAAGCCTGATCCACCACGATCCGACTTGGTCCTGTACGCGGCTCCCGTGGTCCCGGCACCACCCCTGTCGGAGACCCTCCCCCCGCCCGCGGCCCCCACCACCTCTGGGGAACAGGACCCCGTGACATCCGAAACGGAGCCGTCATGCCGTCCGCGCACACTCTCCCCGTCCTGGACCTCTCCCAGGCCGACGACCCGGCCCAGCGGGCCGGCTTCCTGAAGCAGCTGCACGCGGCCGCCAGGGACACCGGTTTCCTGCACCTGACCGGGCACGGCGTCACCGCCGCCGAGAGCGCCCGCATCCTGGAGCTGACCAGGGCCTTCTTCGCCCTCCCGGAAGCCGACCGGCTCGCCGTCAGCAATCTGAACTCCCCGCACTTCCGCGGCTACACCCGGATCGGCCACGAGCTGACCGGCGGCGCCTCCGACTGGCGGGACCAGCTGGACGTCGGCGCGGAGCGCCCGGCTCCGGTCGTGGGGCCGGACGACCCGGCCTTCCTGTGGCTGGAGGGCCCGAACCAGTGGCCCGCCGCCCTCCCGGAGCTCCGTACGGTGGTCCTGGACTGGCAGTCCCGCCTCGCGGCGGTCGCCCACCGCCTGCTCCAGGAGCTCCTCGTCGCGATCGGCGCCCCGGCGGACTTCTTCGACGAGGCCTTCGCGGACCGCCCGCACCTGCACACGAAGCTGATCCGCTACCCGGGATCGGCCCCCTCCGGCGCCGACCAGGGGGTCGGCGCACACAAGGACTACGGGTTCCTGACGCTCCTGCTGCAGGACTCCGTGGGCGGCCTCCAGGTGGTCCGCGACGGCGGCTACCTGGACGTACCGCCGGTGCCGGGCGCCTTCGTGGTGAACCTGGGCGAGCTGTTGGAGATCGCCACCGAGGGCTACCTGACGGCGACGGACCACCGGGTCGTCAGCCCGCCCGGCGCGGTGGAGCGGTACTCGGTGCCGTTCTTCTACAACCCGCGGCTGGACGCGGTGATCGAGACCGTCCCGGGGGACTACCTGCGCTCCGCGCCCGGTGTCGCGCACGACGAGTCGAACCCGCTGCACGCCCAGTACGGCCGCAACGAACTGAAGGGCTGGGTCCGCGCCCACCCGGCGGTGGCCCGCCGCTGGCACCCGGAACTGGCCCCGGTCTAGGGCGAGTTGCAAACGTGGCGCCGCCGGGCGCCCGGAGGGCACGGCCCACGGCGTCCGGTGCCGCGCATCGCAAGGCGGAGGGGCGCCCGAGTACCGGAG
>NZ_JBSGZP010000857.1:0-2608 GCF_053611065.1 Streptomyces sp. NPDC054840 | reverse complement strand
CGCGACGGAACGGGGGTGGCCGGTGAATCCTGCGGACCTCCGTCGATCGCGGCCAGGGCGCTGCCCGCCAGCCAGGTCCGCCAGTCCAGGTTCCAGTCCCCGAAACCGTTGTCGAAGGGGGCCATCTTCGCTCCGCCGCTGTTGACCACCTCCACGATGTCTCCTTCGCGGACGGTGTCGAAGAACCAGGCCGCGTCCTCGGTGCTCATGCCCGTGCAGCCGTGACTGACGTTCTCCTCGCCCTGCGCCTCGACCGACCAGGGCGCGGCGTGGATGTACTCGCCGCTCCAGGTCACCCGGGTCGCGTAGAAGACGGGCAGGTCGTAGAACTCGCTGGTGCCGCGCTTGATACCCACGGTGTCACCGCGCATGCGGACCTCGGGCTCCTTGCGCAGCACGACCTTGATGCCGCTGCGGGTCCTGAAGCCCGCCTTGCCGGTGGTGACCGGGATCGTCCTGATGACCCGTCCGTTGCGGCGTACGGTCATCCGGTGGGTGGCGGAGTCGGTGACGGCCTCGATCCGGTCCCCGATGGTGAACTGCACGTCGTTGGAGGGGCCGCCGTAGTCGTGGTTCCCGACCTCGACCCCGTCGAGGCCGCTGCGCACGCGGACGACGGTGTGGGCGGGCCAGTACGTACGCGGCCGGAAGTGCAGGGTCGATTCGTCGACCCAGTGCCACGCGCCCTCGACATGGGGCTCCGAGGTCACTTGCAGGGCCCCCTCCAGCCGGGCCCGGGCCGGGAGGTCGTCGGCGGGCACCGGGCGGCTGAGGCTCGCCGTCACGATCTCCCCCGCTCCGTACGTGCCGGGGCCCGGCCCGAACTCGACGGTCAACCTGTCCCCGTCCGCGGGCGGCGCGGTCCGGAACGTCATGGTCACGCCGACCGCGGACCCGTCCGCGTCGAGGGCGCCGACCTGCACGGTGTACGTCTCCCCCGCACGCAGCGGCTCGCTGTTCAGCCAGCGCTCGCTGTGCGGGGCGAGCTCACCGGCGAGGTGGCGGCCGTGGCCGTCGCGGACCGTGACGTCCGTGAGGCGGCCCGGTTCCGCCAGGGCGATCTGGAGCGGCCCGCCGGAGTCCGTGGGGAGCACGCCGGCTCGGGCGGTCCGTGCCGAGTCGCCGAGGGCGGGTTCCTTCACGACGGATCCCGCCCCGCGCGCGGTGGCCCGTACCCGCTGCTCCTGCCAGCCGCTGCACAGTCCGGGCCGGAACATGCGCACCGCGCACGGCCCGTCGCCCGACTCGCGGCCCTCGTCCAGCACTCTCCCGACCAGCAGGGTCACCGAGGCCTCGCGCGGCGGGCCCGCCAGGGTCCCCTCCGCGGTGCCCGCATCGGGCGCGCGGCCCGGCGCTGCGGCGACGACCAGCATGGCCCCCGTCACCGCAGCCACGGCGCCCCACGCCTTGGTCGGTTGTCTCCGTCGCATTCGTGGCATAGCCCTATCAAAGCGATGTGACACCAAAATGATGATCATCCCCTCGGTACTGCGGCCGAACGGGCACCCAAGAGAACTCGGACGGAGCACAGGACCCGCCCCCGACGAGCGGGGAACGGCCGCGGGCCCGATACTCGGATGCCCTCGGGCGGGCGGCCCGCGACAATGCGGCCATGGCTATCGCTATCCGCACCGCACGACTGGACGAACTGACCGTCCTCCAGGACATCGAGAGGGCCGCCGGTCGCTGCTTCCGGGACATCGGCATGCCGGAGATCGCCGACGACGAGCCGCTGACGCTCGACGAACTCGCCGCCTACCAACGCTCCGGACTGGCCTGGGTGTCGGTCGACGGGGCCGACGTCCCGGGCGCGTACCTGATCGCCGAGCGCGTCGAGGGCAATCTGCACGTCGAGCAGGTGTCCGTCCATCCGGATCGCGCGCGCCGCGGGCTGGGCCGGGGGCTGCTGGAGCACCTGGCGGAGTTCGCCGGGCGCGAGGCCGCGCCCGCCCTGACCCTCACCACCTTCTCCGAGGTCCCGTGGAACGCCCCGTACTACGCACGCTGCGGGTTCCGGCAGCTGGACGACAGGGGGCTCACGCCGGGCCTGCGGGAGATCCGCGAGCGCGAGGCGGCGCACGGTTTGGACCGGTGGCCCCGCGTCTGCATGCGGCGCGACCTGTGAGCGCGCCTCGGACCGGTTCCTCCCCCGCCGAGACCGGTCGACGGCCCTCGGACGGCCGTGGCTCGATCCGGGCGCGTACGCACTTGCACCCCCCTCTTCGCCGAGCGCGAACCGGCATCGCGGGTGTGCTCACGTTGTGCTGAGGTGGCCCGATGGATCTTCTTGTACTGGGTGGGACGGCATGGCTGGGGCGTGAGATCACACGCCAGGCACTGGAGCGGGGTCATACCGTGACCTGCCTGGCGCGCGGCGAGAGCGGCGCCGTCGCGCCCGGCGCCCGGCTGGTGGCCGCGGACCGGAACAAGGAGTCCGCGTACGCGGAACTCCTCGAACGGGACCGCGACTGGGACGCCGTGATCGAGGTGTCCTGGCAGCCGGCCTTCGTCCGCGGCGCGCTCGCGGCTCTCGCGGGGCGAGCCCGGCACTGGACCTACGTCTCCTCCATCAGCGCCTACGCCGACCACGGCGCGGTCGGCGCCGACG
>NZ_JBSGZP010000856.1:0-2615 GCF_053611065.1 Streptomyces sp. NPDC054840 | reverse complement strand
GCCACACCGCCTGCGGTGGGCGCGGGCGGTGTGGCCGGAGGCGGAACGCGGCCGGTGCCCGGCACGGCTCGTGGAACGCAGCGTCGCCTGGGATGTTCAGAGCTTGACATCCGGGGTATTTCGACCGTCCGGTAATTCTTCGAACTTCCTGGAACACGCACCACCAGGCGGTGATCGCCATGTCCGATTGCAAGGTTCCCGACTACCGCACCGGCCGCCGCGGCCGCCACTGGACCCACGCCCTGCGTGCCGCCCAGAGGACCGGCGCTGTCATCGTGACCGACGACACCGGCCAGCTCGTCACCTACGCCCCCGACCGCACCGGTCCTGGGCGCTTCCGACCATGGACCACACCCACCGGAGTCCGTTACGACAGTCATGACGTCCACCCCGAATGGTGACAAGGTCACCAAGTGGTCCGGGGGCCGGTCGCTGGGACGGCGCCAGCGGGTCCGTTCTCACCTCACACCTTCTGGCCGGCTGCTCATCAGGGGGCCACTGCCACCCCCACAGGCCACGAAGCGGGCGGCGCTCGCGTGACGCGGCGCCAGGATGCTCAAACGGCACTGGCCGAGTGAACGTCGCGGACCACGCCGATTGCGGCCCAACGGATGAGCAGCCCTGCGGTGGTGAGCGCGGCGGCACGACGGCGTACCTCAACCAGGGGTGCTGAGCCACGGGATATGCCTCTCTCTTTTCAGCCAGGTGCCGGGCACGCCGCAAGCAGTAGCGGAGTAGTGCGGTGGTCGGACGGCACCGGGCTGTGAAGGGGGATCGGGATCGCCCAGGGACAGCCGGCGCCGTCCTTCGCGGCAGCGGTCGTCAACTGGAGATGGCTTCCAGGAGGTCGCCCACCTGGGGATCGGGCAGGGCGCGGGCCACGTCGGCCTGGGCGACGATGCCGACCAGGTCGCGGCCGTCGATCACCGGCAGCCGCCGTACATGGTGTTCGGACATGGTGCGGAGGATCTCGGAGGCGTCGTCGTCGGCGCCGATCGTCACGGCCTCGCCCTGTGCGAGATCGCCCGCCTTACAGGTCGCCGGGTCCTTGCCCACGGCGAGGACCTTGGTGACGATGTCCCGGTCGGTGAGCATGCCCTTGAGCTTGTGGTCGGTGCCGCAGATCGGCAGCGCACCGACATCGAGGCGTGCCAGCTTCCGCGCCGCCTCCAGCACGGTGGCTTCGGCATCGATACATTCCGGTTCCGGGGTCATGATGTCGCGTGCGGTAGTCATCGCAGCCATCCCGTCTCGGAGGGTCGAAAGACTCTTACCCGGCCCCTGCCCCTTCTTCCCTCCCCTACGCACGCATCGGCAGGCTCGTGTTAGCGGGAATGCTGAGGACGATCGCAGCCTGCTCTCACGCCCGCGTCGGTCGTGAACCCGAGCGCCTGGACGAACGCTCAGGAAGCCCTCAGCACGCAGCGCCGGGGCCGCGCGAGGCCGAAGGGAGATATCAGGCGGCGGGTACCCCGGCAGGCGGGAACTGCCGGTGCCGACGGGCGGACGAACCGGCCGACAGGGGTCAGTCGGCCGGTGACCAGAAGGCAGCCACGGTCCCGCTGCCCGGAGTCAGCCGTTCCCAGCCGCCGAGCACATCCATCACCACCACTCCCGAGGTCGGGAAACCCGCCCTCACCCGCTCCGACACGTCCGAAGGGCCGCTCCCGGCCAGGCCCACGGCCAACTCGTGGATGCCTGGATTGTGGCCCACCAGGGCCAAGGAGCGCAGCCCCGATCCCCGCTCCGCCAGGACGGTGGCCAGCATGCTCGGCGCCGCCTTGTAGAGCCGTTCGTCGTACACGACGGGCGGTGGGTTCTTCAGCGCGGTGGCTGCAAGCTGCCAGGTCTGCCGCGTCCTGCGGGCCGGGGAGCACAGCACCAGATCGGGCTCGAAGGCCGAGTCCGCAAGCCAGCGGCCCGTCCGGGGTGCGTCGGCGTGTCCGCGCTCGCTCAGAGGACGATCGAAGTCGTCGATGGGCTGGTCCTTCGGCACGGCCTTCGCGTGCCGTACCAGCAGTAGCCGGCACTCGGCCTTCTCGTCGGGGGCCGAGGACGTGGGCGGGGATCCGGCATCCGGTGACATGGCCGTCTCCTTCCGAGTACGTACGGTCCGGGTTGTTCCCGGCCTCATCCGCCCGCTGCGCTCCGGCGGGCGATTCGGTCCTCACCGCGCAGCACCCCGACGCGGTGGCGACGGTTTCGACGGTCGCTCGACGAACGTACGGTCGTCCAGGCCGCCGGTGGCGCATCGGAGTCACGATCCCGATCACGATCCCGGGCGCCCTCGGTCGTCAGGGACGGAAGAGGACCTTCACCATGTTGTCCCGCTTCGCCTGAAAGTCCGCGTACGCCCGCGGGGCGTCGTCCAGCGACAGGTGATGGGTGGCGAAGCCCTCCACGCCGAGAGGGTCGCCGTCGGTCAGCAACGGCATCAAGTCGTCGACCCACCGGCGGACGTTGGCCTGTCCCATGCGCAGTTGGATCTGCTTGTCGAACATCGTGAGCAGCGGGAGCGGGTCCACGGCACCGCCGTAGACGCCGGACAGGGAAATGGTGCCGCCGCGCCGTACGAGCTCGATGGCCAGCTGCAGGGCGCCCAGACGGTCCACGCC
>NZ_JBSGZP010000855.1:0-2620 GCF_053611065.1 Streptomyces sp. NPDC054840 | reverse complement strand
CCGGGGGGGGGGGGGACGGACCGCACACCCCCGGCGCATGGCCACCCGGCCCCCTCGGCAGGGGACTGGCGGCCGTTTTCCGTACCGGCTGGATCAGGCGCCGGGCGTACCCGCCAGCGGCATCGCGGCGGCCACGAGCTTGCCCGCGGCGGCGGCCTTGTCCAGCGCGTCGCGCAGCAGGTCCTCACGGGGCTGCTGGCCGATCGAGCCGACCGGGGCGGCGTAGATGAGTACGCGCTGGGTCTTGTTGACGGCGGCCCGCCAGCCGTCGGTGACCGACAGCGCCTGGTGCGCCTGCCACCAGGCGACCTGGCCGCCGCCGTCGTTACCCGGCTGCAGCACGGCGTGCAGCTGGCCCGCGGCGAGCAGGACCGACCAGCCGCCGAGGACGGTGGGGACCTCGGAGGTGTCGGTGACGGGGATGAAGCCCTGCTCGATGAGGAGCGGCAGGAAGTCGTCGCCGGGGCCGTCGCTGCCGGGGCGGGCGATGGGCGCGGTCGGCTCGACGACCAGGGCGGGGTGCAGCTCCCCGGCGATCAGGATCAGGCCGCTGGTGATGCCGAGGACGGCTTGGCCGCCGGATACGTTCTGCGGGGCGGCGCCGGGGCCACCGGCGGCGGCCGGGCTGTCGCCGGTGATGCTGCGGACGGCGCCCTGGAGCTGCTCCTCGGAGACGGAGACCACCTGCGAGGGGATGCAGGTGGCGTGGGCGAAGGCGAGGACGGCGGTCTCCTCGCCGACGAACAGCACCGTGCTGGTGCGGTCGTTCTCGGGGTCGCCCGGGGTGCGGCAGGAGGTGCAGTCGTAACTGCGCGGCGCGTCTTCGCCGACCAGCAGCCTGTCGGCTTCTTCGTCACCGATCTCGGCACGTACCTCATCACTGACGTCGAGCATGCGCGGCACGGGGTGCTCCTCGGCATAGGTGCGGGTCCGGGAGGCTCCCGGCTCGCCGGGCTCAACGGCGGAGCGGCGGCAGGGGTCACGCCATTTGAGGGAACGGATTCGAACCTGGCCCCCGGAAGGGTGAACCGTCCGACCGGGGCTTTGCTTTCGGGGCAACTGTTTTTTGATTGGGCTCAGTTGATGCCCAGGTGTGGCCGTTTGGGCCGGTGCCGACGGTCGGCCGCCCGGGTGGGCTGCGGCAACCTGCCGCGTGGCGGGCCGAAGAGGGCCGCGGGTGGATGCGTAGCGTGACCCGATGCCCAACCATCGGACCTGGCAGGCCACTTGCGGCGGCGCCGTCGTGCTCGCCGCCGTGCTGGCGCTCGCACTGCCCCACGGCTCCGCGGCCGCGGCTCCGCCGCCCCCGGCGCCTGGGCCGGCCGGGGCGGCGCACCCGGGCTCGCCCGGGGTGATCGGCGACGGGCCGGGGGACTGCGGACCGGGCGGGGAGTGGCCCTGGGACTGCGTGGCCGACTGCGAGAGCGGCGGGCGGTGGTCGGTGAACACCGGCAACGGCTTCTACGGCGGGCTGCAGTTCCGGCAGCCGACGTGGGAGGAGTACGGCGGGACGGCGTTCGCGAAGCGGGCCGACCTGGCCAGCCGCGAGCAGCAGATCCGGGTCGCGGAGGACGTCCTCGGCTCGCAGGGCTGGAACGCGTGGCCGGTGTGCTCCAAGCGGTACGGGCTGGCCGGGCGGATGCACGCGGTGCGGGACGGCGACACGCTGGTGTCGATCGCCCGCAAGCACCGGGTCCGGGGCGGGTGGCGGGGGCTGTACGAGGCGAACCGGGAGCGGATCGGCCTGAAGCCGGAGGCCCTCGTGGTGGGCACGCTGCTGGTCGTCCCCGCCGTGGAGCCCGCCGCCCCGCCGCCGGCCCCGGCCGGGCCGGCGCCCGTGACGGTGCCGGTACCCGTGCCGGTCACCACTCCGGCCGCGGGGCCGGTCGCTCCGTCGTCACCGTCCACTTGGGCGCGGGGGCCGAGCTGCCGCCGCTGCTGCTGGACGACGACGAGGCCGTTGCCGTCGCCGTAGGACGCGCACCGCCGCCGGGAACGGGGCCGAGCCTTCCGCGCGGACCGGATCTGGCCCCGGCCTCCGCACGGACCGCGGTTCATCCCGCGCCCGGCGCCTTCCGAGGACCTCGCCGCGTACGTCTCCGAGGGCGTGTCGCAGCGGGCGTACGCGGCCCGCGCGGTGGTGCGGCTGGAGGTTTCGGCGCAGGACGCGGCACGGATCATCGGGCCGAGCGACGGGGCCCTGCAACCGGTCGACGAGCAGAGCTGTCCGCTGCGCACCGGGGCGGTGAACCTGGACGTTCTGGTGATTCACGTCATGCTGCTCGGTTGTGAGTTCGAAGTGGTCGAGCCGCCTGAGCTGACGGATCGGATCAGGGCCGCGCGGGATCTTCTGGGGAGGGCCGTGGGGGCCGGAGAAGTGAAGGAAATGTAGGGGAGCTGCGGGGGATTCAACTGGTCTGGGCCAAGGGGATCACGGCAATCCCCGACAGGAATTCAGCAGGGTTCGGCGCGAATTCCAAACGGTCCGAACCCCGGGCGTGTCGCGGACCGGTAAACAATGTACGGCTGTTGATATTCTGTGACACAAGCGTGACCCGGGACGGACGAACGTCCGGGCGTGGCGCTGACGAACGGCGAAGGCGGGCCAGGTCCGTGGACC
>NZ_JBSGZP010000854.1:0-2625 GCF_053611065.1 Streptomyces sp. NPDC054840 | reverse complement strand
GGGCAGGCCCCCGGCACGGGTGCCGGGGGCCTGCTTCACGTGCTGCCGCCACTGATCGGGAACTGATCAGGAGCTGATCAGGGGTTGATCAGTAACGGTAGTGGTCCGGCTTGTACGGGCCCTCGACCTTGACGCCGATGTACGCGGCCTGCTCCGGGCGGAGCGTGGTGAGGCGGACGCCGAGGGCGTCGAGGTGGAGACGGGCGACCTTCTCGTCGAGGTGCTTCGGGAGCACGTAGACCTCGGTCGGGTACTCCTGCGGCTTGGTGAAGAGCTCGATCTGGGCCAGGGTCTGGTCCGCGAAGGAGTTCGACATCACGAAGGACGGGTGGCCGGTCGCGTTGCCGAGGTTCAGCAGACGGCCCTCGGAGAGGACGATCAGAACCTTGCCGTCGGGGAACTTCCAGGTGTGGACCTGGGGCTTGACCTCGTCCTTGACGATGCCGTCGACCTTCGCCAGGCCGGCCATGTCGATCTCGTTGTCGAAGTGGCCGATGTTGCCCACGATGGCCTGGTGCTTCATCTTGGCCATGTCGGAGGCCATGATGATGTCCTTGTTGCCCGTGGTGGTGATGAAGATGTCGGCCGTCTCGACGACGTCGTCGAGGGTGGCGACCTGGTATCCGTCCATCGCCGCCTGCAGTGCGCAGATGGGGTCGATCTCGGTGACGATGACGCGGGCGCCCTGGCCGCGGAGGGACTCGGCGCATCCCTTGCCGACGTCGCCGTAGCCGAAGACGACCGCGACCTTGCCGCCGATGAGGACGTCCGTGGCGCGGTTGATGCCGTCGATCAGGGAGTGGCGGCAGCCGTACTTGTTGTCGAACTTCGACTTGGTGACGGCGTCGTTCACGTTGATCGCCGGGAACAGCAGGGTGCCCTCGGACATCATCTCGTAGAGGCGGTGGACACCGGTGGTGGTCTCCTCCGTCACGCCGCGGATCTCGGACGCGAGCTGGGTCCACTTCTGGGGGGACTCGCCGAGGGTGCGGTTGAGCAGGGTGAGGATGTGGGCGTACTCCTCGGAGTCCGCCGTCGACGGGTCCGGGGCGGAGCCGGCCTTCTCGAACTCGACGCCCTTGTGGACGAGGAGGGTGGCGTCGCCACCGTCGTCGAGGATCATGTTCGGGCCGCCGGTGGGGGTGTTCGGCCAGGTCAGCGCCTGCTCCGTGCACCACCAGTACTCCTCCAGCGTCTCGCCCTTCCAGGCGAACACGGGAACGCCCTGCGGGTTCTCCGGGGTGCCGTTCGGGCCCACCGCGATGGCCGCGGCGGCGTGGTCCTGGGTGGAGAAGATGTTGCAGGAGGCCCAGCGGACGTCGGCGCCCAGGGCGACGAGGGTCTCGATGAGCACGGCGGTCTGCACGGTCATGTGCAGCGAGCCGGTGATGCGGGCGCCGGCCAGGGGCTGCGCCTGCGCGTACTCGGCGCGGATCGACATCAGACCCGGCATCTCGTGCTCGGCCAGGGTGATCTCCTTGCGGCCGAACGCGGCAAGGGAGAGGTCTGCGACCTTGAAGTCCATGGGTGCTGCTCCTCATGGTTCGAGAGGGTGGGTACGGCTGGGCCGTGCGCCGTCCTGGGGACGGGACACCGAGCACAGTCCGTCGGGGGTCCTCTCTCCCCTCGGCCGGTCGCAGGGACCGCCCGACCCGCCATCAGCAGCGACGCCTGACACTGGGCACGAATCTACACCGATCGGCGGAGCGGGCCCCAGTCGGACGGGAAAGAAGCCGGGTGGTGATGCGCGGGGACCGGCTTCCGGAAGCGGCTCCGGGCCGCTCCGGACGGGGCCTCGACCAGGGGGTACCGAGAGAGATCCGCTGATCCGGACCCAGCCCCCGTGCGGTTTCGGCCAGACCGTAGTCTTCCGGCCGTTCGCACTGGTGGGAGGGGTTACGGAGTCATGAAGAACAGACCTGGGCGTAAACGGGGCATATGGGCGATCGCCCTTCTGATCCTGGGCGTCGCGCTGAACGGCGGTGCGCTCGCGCTCATGCTGGATCAGTTCAACGGGGTGCGCTACGGCGGTGGCGCCATGCAGCCCACGCTGAGCCAGGGGGACCTGGTCGTAATGAAGAGGGATCCGTCCGACGTGCGCCGCGGCGACATCGTCACCTACGACCCCGCCGAGTGGCAGAGGCCGGGGGCGAACGTCGGGCGCGGGGTGGCGGTGGGGGGCGACCACATCGCCTACGCGAAGGGGGACGACACCCTGACCCTCAACGGGCAGCCGCTCGACGAGCCCTACGTACTGGACGGCGCTCCCGGGGCCCCGGGCCTGAGCTTCGCCGTCTCGGTGCCGCAGGGACGGGTCTTCGTCCTGGGTGACAACCGCGGCAACTCCGCGGACTCGCGCTACTTCCCGGAGCTCCAGCAGGGCACGCTGCCGGTGTCGGCCGTGACGGGGGTCCGCGTCCCCGAGGAGAACGGGCTGATGTTGGCTCTCGGCCTGGCGTCGGCCGTCGGAACCCTCGCCCTGCCCGTGGGGATCGGGCTGGGCATCGCCGCACTGGTGGTGCGGCGGAAGAAGCCGGTACCGGCGGGGCCCGTCCGGGGCGCCGTACACGTCGAGGAGTCGTAGCCACGGAGGCGCGAAGGCCCCCGCGGGCTGCTGCTCGCGGG
>NZ_JBSGZP010000853.1:0-2630 GCF_053611065.1 Streptomyces sp. NPDC054840 | reverse complement strand
GGCCCTTCACGCACCTGGATCAGCTGCGGCCGCGCAGCTCCCGGTACGTGGCCACCAGGGCCTTCGTCGAGGCGTCCAGCCCCGGCACGTCCACGCCCTCACTCAGCGCGGGCTCGACGCGCTTGGCGAGCACCTTGCCGAGCTCGACGCCCCACTGGTCGAAGGAGTCGATGTTCCACACCGCGCCCTGGACGAACACCTTGTGCTCGTAGAGCGCGATCAGCTGCCCCAGCACCGCCGGGGTGAGCTCCCCGGCCAGGATGGTGGTCGTCGGGTGGTTCCCGTGGAAGGTCTTGTGCGGGACCAGCGACTCCGGGGCGCCCTCGGCACGCACCTCGTCCGCCGTCTTGCCGAAGGCCAGGGCCTGGGTCTGGGCGAAGAAGTTCGCCATCAGCAGGTCGTGCTGGGCCGCGGGGGCCGCCTCCAGCTCCACCACCGGCCGGGCGAAGCCGATGAAGTCCGCGGGGATGACCTTCGTCCCCTGGTGGATCAGCTGGTAGTAGGCGTGCTGCCCGTTGGTGCCGGGCGTGCCCCAGACCACCGGGCCCGTCTGCCACTCCACCGGATTGCCGTCGCGGTCCACGGACTTCCCGTTGGACTCCATGTCGAGCTGCTGCAAGTACGCCGTGAAGCGCGACAGGTAGTGGCTGTACGGGAGCACCGCGTGCGACTGGGCGTCGAAGAAGGCGCCGTACCAGATCCCCAAGAGGCCCATCAGCAGCGGTGCGTTCTCGTGCGGAGGCGCCGTACGGAAGTGCTCGTCCATGGCGTGGAAGCCGCCGAGCATCTCGCGGAAGGCGTCCGGGCCGATCGCGATCATCAGCGAGAGGCCGATGGCGGAGTCGAAGGAGTAGCGTCCGCCGACCCAGTCCCAGAACCCGAACATGTTGGCCGGATCGATGCCGAAGTCGGTGACCTTCTCGGCGTTGGTCGACCGCGCCACGAAGTGCCGGGCCACGGCGGCCGGGTCCCCGCCCAGTCCGGCGAGCAGCCAACCCCGCGCCGAGGTGGCGTTGGTGATGGTCTCGATGGTGGTGAAGGTCTTGGAGGCGATGATGAACAGCGTCTCGGCCGGGTCCAGGCCCCGCACGGCCTCGTGCAGGTCGGCGCCGTCGACGTTGGAGACGAAGCGCACCGTCAGATCGCGGTCGGTGAAGGCGCGCAGGGCCTCGTACGCCATGGCCGGGCCGAGGTCGGAGCCGCCGATGCCGATGTTGACGACGTTGCGGATGCGCTTGCCGGTGAAGCCGGTCCACGCTCCCGACCGGATCTGGTCGGAGAAGGCGGCCATCTTGTCGAGGACGGCGTGCACCTCGGGGACGACGTTCTCGCCGTCGACCTCGACGACCGCGTCCGCCGGTGCGCGCAGGGCGGTGTGCAGCACCGCCCGGTCCTCGGTCGTGTTGATCTTCTCGCCGCGGAACATCGCCTCGCGCAGCTCGGCAACGCCCGTGGCGTCGGCCAGCTCGCGGAGCAGCGCGAGCGTCTCGTCGGTGACGAGGTGCTTCGAGTAGTCGATGTGCAGGTCCCCGACCTGCAGGGTGTAGTCGGCGCCGCGGCCGGGATTCTCCTCGAACAGGTCCCGCAGATGCGTCTGCCCGAACTCCTCCCGGTGCTTGCCGAGTGCCAGCCATTCCGGCGTCCGGTTCAGCTTCGAACTGCTGCCTGCGTTCATCTCGGACATCAACCCACTTCTTCCGTCCTGTCGTGCCCCGCCGGCTCCAACCTAAGGGATCACAAGCGGCAGAACGCACACAAAGAGGCCCGGTCCCACAGGAGAAGTTCCTGCGGGACCGGGCCTCACGTCACACTCTTCGAGCCGTCTCAGATCTCGCCGCGGAGTTTGGCGAGCGCCTCGGCGAGGATCGCCTCGCCGTCGGCGTCCGAGCGCCGTTCCCGTACGTACGCCAGGTGCGTCTTGTACGGCTCGGTGCGCGGCGGTGCGGGCGGGTTGTCCCGGTCCTGGCCGGCCGGGAACCCGCAGCGCGGGCAGTCCCAGGTGTCCGGCACCTGCGCGTCGCTGGCGAAGCTCGGCTGCGTCTCGTGCCCGTTCGAGCACCAGAAGGAGATGCGCAGGCGTGGCGCGGACTCGCCGCGCTCCGCCTCACCCATCGGCCCCGCTCCGACCCGGCTACCACGGATCGCGTTGCCACTTGCCACGGTCGTAACTCCCTGCGTGATGGTGCCGCGGAAGGTGAGTGGAATTCCGCCGCGGAGCGCCCAAGTCTACGTAAGGCCCAACGCGCGTCCAGGGAGCGGAGTTACTGATTCCACGCGATGAACGCCGACCCTCATGATAGGCCGGGCGGTGCCGACCGGACTGCCGGAATGGCCAGAACGGTCAGGTGCTCGACTTCGTCAGCAGGCCGAGCGCGACGATGCACGCGAACCACAGCAGACCGACGACCACGGTGATGCGGTCGAGGTTGCGCTCCGCGACGGAGGAACCGCCGACCGACGACTGCATACCGCCGCCGAACATGTCGGAGAGGCCGCCGCCCTTGCCCTTGTGCATCAGCACGAGCAGCATCAGCAGGGCGCTGAAGACGATCAGGGCGATCGAGAACCCCATAATCACGGCTGATTCCTACTTTCTGGCTTTCGGGCTTTCCGGCTTTGCGAGATGTGCA
>NZ_JBSGZP010000852.1:0-2630 GCF_053611065.1 Streptomyces sp. NPDC054840 | reverse complement strand
GGCAAGGCGGAGGGGCACCCGTGTACCGGACGTACTCGGGCGCCCCGACAACGCGGCGGGGCGCGGTGCCGGGCGTCGCGTGCCCGGCAAGATCCGAAAGAGACGGCCTAACGGACCACCGGGTTCCCGTCGGTGCGCCGGGTACCGCACCGGGTGCAGTACCCGGCGTCGCGTTCGTCGGCCAAGCCTCCGCACGCGTCGCAGACGAGGTGCAGGAGGCAGGCCGGCTCCCCGGCGTCAGGCGGCAGCTGCCGCGCGGCGGCGAAGGCCGGCCGGCCAGGAACGGACTCATCCATGGCGGCTCCACGACCGATCGAGTCAGGGGCTGAGAGCGTAACCCCGTTCGGGCGGGCCGCACCGGGCCCGCCCGTGCCGCCGCCCCGACGGGCGTCTACTGCGCCACCGCCGCCCCCACCCACGCCCCCACCACCATCAGGCACGCGAACAGCTCCACCAGGACGCTCGTCCCCACCGCCCGCATCACCGCCCGCACCGACGCCCAGGCCTCGCCGTGGGTGCCCAGGCGGAGCCGCTCGCACAGGTAGATGCCGCCCACGAAGCCCGGTACCGCCCCCACCACCGGAACCAGGACGAAGCCCAGCAGCGCCCCGGCCCCCGCGAACACCGCCATCCGGGAGGTGACACCCAGCCCCCGCACTCGCCGGGGCGGCAGCAGCCACTTCATCACCTGGACCACCAGCAGCAGGGCCGTCGCCGCGACAAGCAGGGACCACGCCGGCGCCGAGCGCACGTGCAGGGCCCACCACAGCAGTCCCGCCCACACCAGCCAGGTGCCCGGCACGCCCGGGATCAGGACTCCGACCACCCCGAGCAGCAGCACCAGCCCCACCAGCAGCAGCTGAGGCAGATCCATGCGCTCAGCCTGACCGACCTGGGGCTATCGGGCCACCCAACCCCGCTCGTACGCGTGCCAGCCGAGCTGCAGCCGGGTCGTCACCCCGGACAGCTCCATCAGGCCCTTGACCCGCCGCTGCACCGTGCGCAGCCCGAGCTCCAGGTGCTTGGCCACGCTCGCGTCCGTCATCCCCGCCAGGAGCAGCGAGAGGATCTCCAGGTCCGTCGCGTCGGGGCTGCCGCCGGCCTCCTCCGCCGAACCGGCCGCTCCCAGCCGTAGCGGCATCGACTCCCGCCACACCGCCTCGAACAGGCCGGTCAGGGATTCCAGCAGTCCCGAGGCGTGTACCACCAGCGCCGCCGGCTCCGCCCCGCGGACCGTCAGCGGGACCATGGCCAGCATCCGGTCCGCGACCACCAGTTTCGTCGGCACCCGCGCCGTCACCCGGACCTGCTCGCCGCGCGCCAGCGCCGTCGACGCATCCCGGATCCCGCTCGGCAGGGTCAGTACCTCCCGCTCGATGACCACCCGGTGGCGGACCCCGCGTACGGAGGCCCGGTCCTCCGCCTCGTGGTCCGTCCCCGTCGCCACCTGCGGCCGGCCGGTGACCAGCGCGCAGACCTCCTTCTCCGCGCCCAGCTGGATCTGGTGGAAGCGATGTGCCACCGCGCTCGCGCCCTGCACCACCTCCACGAGGTCGTGCACCGTGGGCTCGGCCGCCTCCGCGCGGTACTCCTCGGCCAGCAGCGCCGCCGCCAGCTCGGCCTGCTCCAGCTCGTGCCGCTGCCGGGTCAGCAGCGCACCGAGGGCCACCCCGGGCGGGGCCGCCACCCAGCGCCCGGGCCGGGCCGAGGACTGCGCCGCGAGCCCCTGCCGCTCAAGGTGGCGCAGGGCCCGTTCGGTGTGCGGCACCGGCAGCGTCAGCCGGTGCGCGAGGTCGGGCACCTCCGCGGCACCCAGCGCGACCAGCGCGCGGTACGCCGACTCCTGGCCCTCGTCCAGGCCTATGGCACCCAGCAACCCGTCCACCCCCACCTTTCGACACGCGCCCGGCGGGAAGTGGCCACGACGCGAACCCGCCGCGGACATCATCGCCGCACCCGGCGCCACTCTGCCAAGGTGATGCCACCGCGGCACCGACATCCGCCGGTCGGAAGCCACTTACGCGGGGCTTTCGCCGCGCGAAGCAGTAGTTGGCGGCAATTCATCCGGGAAGGGCGATGCAGCCGGTATCGCCCCGCGGCCGCCTCGTCAAGCAACCCCACCCCGACCGGAGCGCGCTGCGGGTCAAGGCCGCCTCGACCTGAAGGCCGCCCCGACGCCACCGTGGCCGGTGCGCCCGCGTGAGCGAGCAGGGCGGCCGGTGGAGCGCGATCGCCGACCACCCCCGAGCCTCCGGCCGGCCCGTGTCGCCGCAGGTCGAACAGACCGACGCGAGGGCGTCACGGTCACCCGGACGGTCGTGCGGACGTACGACGTGCGCTGATCCGTACGGCGGGAAGGGGAGGGGGCCACCGGACGGCGGTCCGGTGGACCCTTTTCGCGCATTCGGCGTTTTCCGCCCCCGTACGGGGCCGAGAATGGACCCATGAGTCAGCAGGGCGCGGACGACTGGTGGCAGAAGCTCTACGAGGGCCCGGACGCGAGAGCGGAACCTGATCCGGGGGACACCCTGGACAACCGGTTCCGTTCGGCGGCGGACGTCACGACGGATCCGGCACCGGCCACGGCACCGGCACCGGCCACGGCACCGGCACCGGCACCGGCACCGACC
>NZ_JBSGZP010000851.1:0-2649 GCF_053611065.1 Streptomyces sp. NPDC054840 | reverse complement strand
GGAGATCACCACCCGGGCCCGGGAACGGGCCCAGGAGGCGGACCTGCTGCGCTTCGGACTGGACGAGATCGCGGCCGTGGAACCGGTGGCCGGCGAGGACACCGAGCTCGCCGCCGAGGCGGAGCGGCTCGGGCACGCCGAATCACTGGCCTCGGCGGCGCAGCTCGCGCACGCCGCGCTCGCCGGCAACCCGGAGGACCCGGAGGCCATAGACGCGAACATGCTCGTCGCAGGCGCCCACCGGGCCCTGGAATCCGTACGCTCCCACGACCCGGCCCTCGGCGCGCTCGCCGAACGGATCGGGGAGCTGGGCATCCTGCTGTCCGACGTGGCCGGGGAACTGGCCGGCTACGCCGACGACCTGGACGCCGATCCGCTGCGGCTGGCCGCGGTCGAGGAGCGGCGGGCCGCCCTGACGCAGCTCACCCGCAAGTACGGCTCCGCGGGCACCGTGGACGCCGTACTGGAGTGGGCCGAACAGGGCGCGGCACGGCTGCTGGAACTGGACGGCGACGACGAGCGGATCACCGAGCTGACCGCCGAGCGAGACGGACTGCGCGGTGAACTGTCGCTGCTGGCACAGGCACTGACGGACGCCCGGGTGGAAGCCGCGACGCGCTTCGCCTCCGCGGTGACGGAGGAGCTGGCCTCACTGGCGATGCCGCACGCCCGCGTGACCATCGACGTCCGGCAGGCCGACGACCCCGACGGAGTGGACGTGGACGGCCGCCCTGTCGCCTACGGCCCTTCGGGCGCGGACGAGGTGGAACTGCTGCTGGCCCCGCACCCCGGAGCCCAGCCGCGGCCGATCGCCAAGGGTGCCTCGGGCGGTGAGCTGTCCCGGGTGATGCTGGCCGTCGAGGTCGTCTTCGCGGGCTCCGACCCGGTACCCACCTACCTCTTCGACGAGGTCGACGCCGGCGTCGGCGGCAAGGCGGCGGTCGAGGTGGGCCGGAGGCTGGCGAAGCTCGCCAAGTCGGCGCAGGTCGTGGTCGTCACCCACCTGCCGCAGGTGGCGGCCTTCGCCGACCGTCAGCTGCTCGTCGAGAAGACCAACGACGGCTCCGTCACACGCAGCGGGGTCACCGTCCTGGAGGGCGAGGCCCGGATCCGCGAACTGTCGCGCATGCTGGCCGGCCACGAAGACTCGGTCTCGGCGCGGGCCCACGCCGAGGAACTGCTGGCGGCGGCGCGCGCGGACGCGTGAGACGCGCGATGGCCGGGGCCCGGAACGTACGGCGCTCCGGGCCCTTCGCCGTGCCCGGGACGGCCGCGCGATGGTCCGTGTGGGTGAGGCTGACGGGCGTCCTGCGGTATCTCGTACGGGATCCGCACCCGTATGGTCCCGGAACGCGCGTGCGGACTGGCATCCTTGGCGACGTCTCTGACTCCCTCACCCTGGAGCTTCGGCCCGTGAGCAGCTCCCCGGTCTCCACCTCCCTCCCGGCCCAGCCCTACGGCCGGCCGCCGTTGCGCACCGTGCACGTACTCGGCAGCGGTGCGGGCGCGGGCAGCAGCGCCCACGTACGGTCGCTCGCGACCGGCCTCGCGGCGCGCGGGGTACGGGTCACGGTGTGCGCGCCCGTCCAGGCGGAGGGGGAGTACGACTTCACCGGCGCCGGGGCGCAGTTCGCACCCGACGCGGTCAGTGTGCTGCGAGCCGCCTGCGCCGGAGCGGACCTCGTGCACGCGCACGGCGTACGCGCCGGGATGCGCGCCGCGTTGGCCATACGGGGGCGCCGGGTGCCGCTGGTGGTGAGCTGGCACGGCGAGGGTCCGACGGCGGCCGGAGCGCTCGGGCGGCTGAGCCGGATGCTGGAACGGCACGTCGCCCGGGCCGCGGCGGTGGTGCTCGGGGCCTCCTCGGACCAGGTGGACGCAGCACGGCTGCGCGGCGCCAGGGACGCGCGACTGGCCCCGGTGGCGGTACCGGCCGACGCGGCGGGTCCGGAGGCGGCGGCCGACCCCGGCAAGGTGCGGGCGGAACTCGGCGCGGTGGAACGGCCGCTGCTGATCGCCGTCGGCAGCCTGGTGCCGCACCGGGGGTACTCCGTACTGCTCGACGCGGCACGCCAGTGGCGCGGCCTGGACCCGGCGCCGCTGCTGGTGATCGCGGGAGAGGGGCCGCTGCGGGCGGAGCTCTCCCGGCGGATCGAGGCGGAGGGGCTGCCGGTACGCCTGCTGGGGCGCCGCCGGGACGTGGCCCAGCTGCTGGCGGCGGCGGACCTGGCGGTGCTGCCGAGCCGGTGGGAGGCGCGGGCGTTGCCGGCGCAGGAGGCTCTGCGGGTGGGCGTACCGCTGGTGGCCACGGCCGTGGGCGGTGTCCCGGAGCTGGTGGGGGAGGGCGCGGTCCTGGTCCCGCCGGGCGAGGCGGGCCCGCTCGCCTCGGCCGTGACCGGCCTGCTGTCCGACCCGGACCGCCGGGCCGCGCTGGCGGTCGCGGGGCGCGCGCAGGCCGCGACGTGGCCGTCGGAGGACGACACCGTCGCCCAGGTCCTGTCCGTCTACGACGAACTGATGGAACGAACCCGCCGCTAAGGGCTGTCCCGTCATCCCCGGCGGGCGCACGGCGCCGGCCACGACACCTCGCCGCATTGTCGGAACGCCCGAATACGCCCAGTACGGGGGCGCCCCTCCGCCTTGCGATGC
>NZ_JBSGZP010000850.1:0-2657 GCF_053611065.1 Streptomyces sp. NPDC054840 | reverse complement strand
GTGCTCGGCCGGTCGGGGCACCTGTCGTGCGGTGGGTGACAGCCGTGGCGAGCACGGCCGACGACTGCGGCCGGCAGCTGACGCCTACGACTCCATGATGAACGCGCGCACCATCTTGCAGGTGACGTTCGACGGCCGGTGGATCCCCGTCCGGACGGCCATCGTCCGGATCTTCCGGTTGGTGGCACGCCGAGCGTCGTACGTCCCCGAGTCGAGCAGGGATATCGCCAGCCGCATCGCCTTCAGACGGCGGTTGTGGCTCTCGTACCACTCGCGGGGCAGCCCCGCCGGCAGCGGCTTCTTCTTGACGTGCTGGACGGTGGTGGCAGTGGCCATCTACAGCCTCCCAAACGGTAGTTGGCTTCCTGTCGTTCTCCCTCGATTTTACCGGGGACCACTGACAGAAGCCCCTGGCCAGACCGAGCGCGGATAGGGTCGGCGCCATGGAGATCTGGATCAATCCCGCCTGTTCCAAGTGCCGCGGCGCGCTGACGCTGCTGGACGCGGAGGGCGCCGACTACACGGTGCGCCGTTACCTGGAGGACGTGCCTTCCGAGGACGAGATCCGCGAGGTGCTCGGCCGTCTCGGGCTGGAGCCGTGGGACATCACGCGTACCTCGGACCGGCTCGCCGAGGAGAGCGGCGTCGGGGACCTGCCGCGCGAGGAGACCGACGCGGCGCGCGGGCTCTGGATCGCGCACCTGGCCGCCCACCCGAAGCTCATCCAGCGCCCGATCATCACCGCCGAGGACGGTACGGCCGTGGTCGGCCGCTCCGAGGAGGCCGTCCGCGAGGCCCTGTCCCGCAAGGGCTGAGGGCTGGGCGGTACTCAGAGCGCGAGTCGCCGGACGATCTCCGCGGCCGCCGTCAGCGGCAGCGCGTGGTGCGCCGCCCCGGGCAGTACGTCGACACGCGCACCCGGCAGCACTTCGCGCGCCGCCCGGGCCGCACGGCCGGAGTCGTGGCAGCGGGCGCGCCCGGCGAAGAGGACGTCGACCCGCGGGCCCGCGCCCGGGGGCCGCGCGAGCCCGGCCAGGTCCGGGCGCGCCCCGGTGACCGGCCGGACGGCGGGAAACCCGGCGCACTCCTCCTGCAGCCGCAGCCAGGCCGGATCGAGCGCGGCACCACGGGTCTCCCAGGCGAGGAAGGAGCGGATCCGCTCCGGGGTGGGACGCACCAGCATGGGCAAGGCGCGCACCACGTAGCCCGGGCGCAGCCCCGCGAAGACCTGGGTCGGGTCGAGCAGCACCAGGCGGCCGAGCCGGTCCGGGCGCAGGGCGGCGTAGTGGGCGGCGATCCACGCCCCGTACGAATGTCCGGCGAGGGTCACCGGCCCGCACGGGCCCAGCCCGTCGAGGACCGCGTCGAGCCAGCCGACCAGGTCCCCGGCGGACCGGATCGCCCGGTCGGGCGCCGGGACGCTGAGCCCGGGGTCGCCCACCAGGTCCACGGCGTGCACCCGGTGGGCACGGGCCGCCCCGGCCGCGACACAGGCCCCCCACACGGTGGAGGTGGCCCCGCCGCCGGGCAGCAGCACCAGCGGCGGGGCGCCGGCGGGGCCGCAGCGGTTGACGCGGGTGAGCCCGTACGGTGTGGGCAGGTCGACGGCGTCGACGGGGCCCGGCCATCGGCCGAGCACCGCGTCGTAGGCGGCGCGGAAGGAAGACGTCCCGCGCATGTCCCGCCGCGAGGCCCGATCCAATGCCTTCTCCCCACCCTCGCCAGCCCTCTCTCGTCAGGCGATAATCTCGCTCAGCGAGAGATTCCGCCAGGGGGCGATGTGAACGAGAACGGGAACCCGGACCACCGGGACCCGCGAGCGGGGAACCCATGAACGAGGAACCCGACACCCTTCGACCGGTGCACCTCCTGCGCGCGGTGACCGTCGAATTCGGCCTGCGCCAGGCCGGCTTCGCTGCCCGCAACGGCATGCACCCCACCGACGTACGCGCCCTGATCTGCCTGCTGGACGCGGCCCGCGCCGCCGAACCGGCCACCGCGGGCCTGCTCGGCGCCCGCCTCGGCCTCAACTCCGCCGGCACCACCGCCGTGATCGACCGCCTCGAACGACTCGGCCACGTGGCACGCGTCCGCGACGAACACGACCGGCGCCGGATCCTGCTGCGCGTGGAGCCGGCCGCGATCCGCCTGGGCCAGGAGTTCTTCGGACCCCTGATCGACGGCGTGCTCCAGGTGCTCGACTCCTTCGACCCCGCCGAACGGGAGACCGTACACAGCTTCCTGACGGCCACCCACGCCGTCTTCGCACGGGAGCCGCGCCCATGACCGCAGCCGACCCGGGACCCGGCGGATCCGACCTGCACCTGGAACTCCCCGCCGAGGGCGCCCGGCGGACCGCCCTCGCCCAGGCCCTGCGCGGCGCCGTGCGCAGCGGCCGACTGGCCGGCGGGACGCCGCTGCCGCCGTACCGGACGCTGGCCGCCGACCTCGGACTGGCCCGCAACGCCGTCGCCGACGCGTACGCCGAGCTGGTCGCCGAGGGCTGGTTCACCGCCCGTCAGGGTTCCGGCACCCGTGTCGCCGAGGGGGTCGCCACCACCGACGCTCCCACCGCCCCGGCCGGGCCGGCACCCGACCGGCCCCGCTACGACATGCTCCAGGGAAAGCCGGACCCCGCCTCCTTCCCCCGGGCGGCC